>NZ_VPEG01000034.1:0-28844 GCF_013417275.1 Acinetobacter sp. YH16038
TCCATTTCTGCAATCATGGCCAGAGGATCTGATTCATCTGCTGCAACTAGATTTTCCGCTTGTTCTGGTTCATCGACTGCAACCAGATTTTCCATTTCTGCAATCATGGCCAGAGGATCTGATTCATCTGCTGCAACTAGATTTTCCGCTTGTTCTGGTTCATCGACTGCAACCAGATTTTCCATTTCTGCAATCATGGCCAGAGGATCTGATTCATCTGCTGCAACTAGATTTTCCGCTTGTTCTGGTTCATCGACTGCAACCAGATTTTCCATTTCGTCATGACTAAATTCAGTGTCATCAACTGCAATAAGGTTTTCCGTTTGTTCTGGTTCATCTACTGCAACTAGGTTTTCTATTGGATTTTCAGCACTAGCTTCCACCTGGCTAAAGAAGTCATCGACAATATTTTGCGCTTCAGTATCTTCTTCCCATTCAACAGCCCCAAAGAATTGATCGACCACTTGTAGACATTCTTCAGGTTGTGGATTTTCAGGATCTTCAAAAACTGTTTTATCTAACTTAAATTCAGGGATAACTAAGCTAGAAATATCTATCTGTTCAGCCTGTTCTACTGTAGTAATTTCAGTTATACGTTTTTCAATTTTTGCTTTATGCAGCTTTACGTCTAAATCAGGAATAGGAATTGAAAGTTCCAAATCCTCAAAGGCAATTTTTTCTAATTGCTTGTGAGTTGGAAAACCTTTAATTGCTTTCATGCTAGGAGAAACGGACTTTAGGCGATCCACAAAAGCACTGTCATTAAAATACTTAGCCTTTTCACACATGATAGGTTTTGTATTTTCCATAAAGATAATCTCTTTATCTTGCGACAATTCTTTTAACTCTTGAGGGAGCATTAAAGCTCGTCTTTGATCTGATTCATTTTCTGAATTAGAGCCACCTTGCCCCCATGCCATAGAACGGCTTTGGCCTTTAGATTTTGCTTTAAAAGTGAAATAGCCAAGCATTTCACTATATTCATTAGCATCTCGTTGTTCTCTAGGCGGGTAAACGATCTGCAAAGCATGGTTAGTTACAAGCCCCCTAGTTTGAGTTTTATAAACGTCCTCTAACTGGCCAATAGACTGAATAATTGTTAATAAACGAATGTTATAACCCGCAATAAATGAGTTAGCGTCTGCAATTTTCGCTACTTTACCGACAGCCGTTGCTTCATCATTCACGACTAGGCACTGGTATTTCAAAGATGAATCTTGTTGTGGCAGTGTTTTTAGATTCACATCAATTAAGAGTGAATAAAACAGATTAATTAAGTTCTTAGCATCCCCTAAGCGGTTAGGTTGAACACCAAAATAAATAGACATTCTTTGTCTGCGTACATCTTCAAGTTTAAAGTCACTTGATGAAGTTGCAGCGTCCACAATCGGGTTCGCAAAAATCGTTAAAGGTGAGGTAAAAGTAGAAATGATGTTACCGAGCGTATTGTCTGGTGAACTTAAAAAACGGTTTAAAGCATCTAGGCAAGTATCACTAAGCGGTTTATCACTTTGCGCTCTTTCATCAATAATAGATCTAATATGATCCTGAATTGGCTTACCTTTACCTGAACTCTGTCTTAAAACCTCGCCCATAGTTACAGGCAGATCTTCAGTTTCAAATAGATATAGGGCTAGGCCAAGAAATAAGTTATTAGCATTGTCATTCCAGAAATCGGTTTTAGCATCACCAGTCACAGGGTAGAAACTTCGACCAATAGCAAGAATTTCACCTACTCTAAAATTTTCGTCATGACTAACGGTATCAAATGGATTCCATTTGTGAGATTTTAGATCTTCAGAAAATGGGCTGAATAGATAAACTTTCTGGCCATTCTTGGCACGAAATTTAGAAGTTAATAGGAAGTTTTCAAGCTTCAAATCCAGTACAACTACACTATCCGAATAGTTTAGAAGGTTAGGAATAACAATCGCTACACCTTTACCGCTTCGTGTCGGAGCAGCCAGAAGTACAAATTGCTGACCGCCAAGCATTAAATATTTATTATGATATTTCCCTACTAAAATCCCCTTATTTCCCATCAATCCAGATTTCTGAATTTCTTTTGTTGTGGCAAATCTGGCATCACCGTGTAACGACTGTTTTTTATTAAACAGACTAGCAATGACTAAAGCAGGTAGAACAAAAGTGATAAATAGTGCAGCGATCAAGGCACCTTGCAGCTTTTTCTTTTGTGCAGGTACATTATGTGCATATAAATCCCAATAATACCCCCACGTTGTCAGATTCACTTCAGGAAATGGATTGGTCTTATTAGCTAAGTAATAAAGAACACCGGCCAGATATTTAGTAATAAAGAAACCAACGACTGCTAGAAAAATCGCAAGGAGTAGAATCAGGATCTTTTTATTCATGCTCGATCCCCGACAATAATTTCAGCATCACCAAATTGAGCCTTAACTTTAGAAACAGGATCAAATTTGATTTCAGAAATAAAGCGTTCTTTACCTATTAAATTACTTTCATCATCATATTTTTTCTTCACTTCAACATGAACAATAATATCAATGGTTAAAGCAACTAATTCCTTTAGTGTAGTGGCATCGTAGATATTTGCTTGTTCATGTTCTTTGCACATAAAGGCGTAGCGATCATAAGCCAGTGAACAGCTTTCAGCGTGATAACTTGTAATAGATCCACTGTGACCAGTTGTAAGCAATTTCAGAAAGTCAAAAGCTTCTCCACCACGTAATTCAGCAAGTAATACACGGTCTGGCTTCATACGCATATTACTAGCGATCAGATCAGATGGAGTTACCTTAGCTTTACCTTGACCACCTTTAGAATAAAGTAGGTGAACCTTGTTTTCATGTGGAACAAAAAGTTCACGTACATCTTCAATAGTGACAAGACGTTCATCTTTAGGAATGTACTGACAAATTGCCTTCATGAAAGTGGTTTTACCAGAACCAGTATCACCAACAACTGCAATATTTTTCTTACATTGAACAGCGAATTTAAAAAATCCCTCAAGATCTTTGTTTTCTAAAAACTGGACTAGCTTAATATCTTCAGTACGTAATACAGGTTTAAACTGCTCAAACTCTTTAGATTTCCCATATCTGAAGTGGTCAAAAAAGCCTTGATCTTTATATTCCTGAAATGATCGGTTTGACTCGTCAGGAATACGGATTGTCATTGATACCGTTCCATTTTCAATGGCTGGCGGTAGAACGATCTGAATACGCTCTCCATCAGGTAATTGAGCAGATAATATAGGGTTTTCTTGGCCAATCCGTTGATTGGTATAGGTAGCAATAACATTAGCTAAAGCTGTTATTTGCGCCATTTCCAGATTTATAGAATGCTTTTCCCATCCTTTATTAGATTCCGTCCAAACTTCGTTAGGTGCGTTAATTGCAATTTCAGTCACCCCTTTAGTTTTTAAGAATTTTTCTAATGGAAGTAATAGCTGTCTAACCATTACATCCTTGCTTAAAACATTATTTTGCGCGGAGTTCATACACACCTCTGAAATCAATATCTTTGGCCACGTAAATTGAAGCTACATCACCCTGATTTTTATAAATTGTTGGCTTGATATTGATTGTTTCATTCAACACTGTTTCAGCCATTGATTTACCCATGTCTGAAGTGTTTTGAAGCATATAAGGAGTGCTATTGTTCCCGCCTGTTTCTTTAGAAATACCGTAAGCAATAGCGTCTTGAACTAAAGAAAGCATAAACGCTGCACCGATACGTGCGCCCCAACGGTTATCTACTCGACCACTTAAACCACCTGTTCCTAAATGGTCTGCTGCGGGAGAATCAATATCGACAATAACACCATGTGGAGTTTTTAAGCGTGACCAGATGATACCTAAACGTCTTTGCCCTTGTGCTGCAATACTTTTGTATTCTCCAATGACTTCAGATCCCGCTTCAGCAAGGACTACACGACCATTATCAGAATAAACAGGTTGTGGAAGGACACATGAAGCCATACCGCCAATTTCTGAAACGACTTTAACTGACAGGTTGCAACGGATTACACGACCTTTAGCAATTAAGTAATTTCGATCCCCAATAAACCTAGCCTGGACTTTATTAGAGGAATGATTAGCCATGTTAGTTGTAGCTTGTTGTGGCTGATGCTGCATAGGTTCATCATCATCATGGGCTAAAGACATCAAACCAGATCCAGAGAAATTACCAGAACGGCTATTACTATTCTGATCCTGTTCAAACTGTTTCATCATGCCTGTTACTTGGTTATAAGCTGCTTGATGATTCATGCTTGACGGTTGGCCAACCGCCCCGCCTTGTTGTGAAGGATTGACAAAAATCCCGCCACCGTAACGGCTTCCATTGTTTAAAGGTACATATTGAGCTTGTTGTTGTGGCTGTGGCTGAATTACTACAGGCTGTTGATTTGCTGCTTGTTGTTCAACTACTGGCGCAGCTTCAGGTTGTCTTAAAATCTGCTGACCATTTTGGCATTGAAAAACCAACATGCCGTTATAAGTTAAAGCATTACCGTTATTGTCTGTTAGCTGTCTAGGAATACTTTGATCCTGACAGGCATCTAGGCTTTGAAATTGAGCATTTTGACCTGCATCCATTGGCACAGGATCAGTATTAGTAAAATCCCTTCTTTTAGCTGAAGCATCTAGGCTTGGATCTATCTGATTTTCTTTTAATTGGGCTGCTTCTTCAGCATCACTACTATCTGAAAAGAAGTTATAGGCAAAGACCGCTATAACAGTAAAAAGTACCGCCATAACTGCAATAAACGCTATTTTTTTACCTTTTCCATCTTCCTGATCCCCACGTTCATTGACAGAAACAATGCCATTTTCTGATTCGTTAAATTCTTCATCAGGAGCTTGTTGATCATCTAATGGTTTTTGATCATTAATATTCATTAGTTCATATCCCCAGTAATGACACGTTTAACACCCTCTACAGTAGTGCCATCTTGAGGAGCAACACCGACAGGATCATAAGATTCATTGAAAATGCTCACTACGCCTTTTCCTTGACGTAAAACAAATTTTTTAGCTAGAGCTTCAACAATCAAAAGTTTTGGATCTTCTTTACTGATATGGAAATTAACTTTTTCTTCCCCTTCCGTACCTTCAATAAATACGACTGGAATATCAGTATTTCCTTTAAATCGCATATAGGTAAAACGACCGTCATCAAATAGCATTTCTGGAACAAAGTGCTTCCCTTTGCTGTTTGCAGCTTGACGATAATTCCAGTTTTTAGGGATAGGCGCAGCATTGGCTAAACGATGCTGTAAAACCAAAAATTCAGTAAGTTGGCTTTCTTCTTTTAATTGTGCTGCATAAGCGTTATAGCGTTGAGCTTCTTCCTGTTTACGTTTTTCTTCTTCTTCTTGTGGATATTTAAAGACAACACGATACATCGGTTTTTCTTTGGCATTATTTAGAACTTGAAAATCAAAACTATAATCACGCTTATTAGTGCGTAACTCTAAGTTATTCCGAGTAGCCTTATCCTTTGGCTTCACCCATACTAAATTTGATCCAGTATCCGCAAAAATACACCAATTGGTGTCATCCTTTTCACAGTCTGAAGGGTATCCAGTAGCAGCACCACGCTCTAAAATTCTTTCACCTTCACCTAATACAATGCGGGTTACAGTGCCTTTTTTGACAGTAATTCGATAAACATCATTAGGAACATAATTGATTGTTCTAATACGTGAATCGGTAGGCATAGCTTTAGGCGTAATTGCTGCATAAGAGATCCCATGCATCGCCAAACCCAAAGCAAGAATTAATTTTTTCATGTAATGATCCTTTACATTCCTTGTTGAGCTTGTGGCTGAACAGCAGCCCCGCCTTGTTGAGCTTGTGGCTGAACAACAGCCCCGCCTTGTTGAATCGGAACATAGACTTGCTGACTAGGTTCAACAACCGCAGCTTGCGCTACAGGTCTGTTAGGAGATAGTTCAGGATCGACACGATAGCCCACGACCTTAAAGCCGAATGGGTTTTTAATTAGATCTTTTTCTACCAGTTTATTTAGATTGTTCGGAGCATATTCATATCGAATACTTGCAATATAATATTGTGGCTGTTCATCACGATTAGCTTCGACTGAATGCAAAGTCTTAGTGAAGCGGACACTAGCGGTAAAACCTGTTTCATCCTGATTAGTCTGGACAGAAATCACATCAACTTTTAATTCATATTTTTTGCCGTATTTTTTATCTCTTGCGCTATCACCTTCATAGAGTGAAGCAAAGTCATTACCGACCTGATTACTACTCATAGTCATGACTAAATCATAATCTGGCTGTAATAACGGATAGAAATAACTCTCACGGGCGGTTACATAACGAGTAATGTTATTTTTATCAATTAATTCTTGTTTGCCTTTCACTTGCTGATCATCAACAACGCCCACGTATTCAACATTTCCTTGAGCTTTATCTACTGTGAAAACAACAGGTACAGTCTGGCGCATTGGAGCTAATGTCACTAATCCAATGGCTTCTAAGACGGCCACGCCCACCGCTACTTTTGCAATAGTCCAAGCTTTACGTTCTGACTTAGCTCGCATCGCAATAAGATCTGCTTCCCAATCCATAGCTTTTTCATAGCTTTTAGCTTCTTCAGCAGCAGATACTTTTTTAAGTTTGTTCATGATAGACCCGATAGACCCTATTAGAGTTATTTCTCTAAGTATGCCAAAAAATATAAAAATCGTAAACCAAAATAATATATTTTGGTTTTATTAATTCAATGTTTTCTGAAAAATTGCAAAAAAAATACCCATTTCAAAAGAAATGGGCTTTTTTTAAAAGTTTAGTTACCAGAGTAGCCGTCAAGAATGTTGCCTTTTTGGGCAGCACGTTTTAATCGGCCTTCAATTTCAAGCTGTTGTGCTGCATCTTTTTGAGCTTGCGCTTGCGCCTGCATCAAAGCAATTCGGTTTGCATCATTAGCAACTTGTGACTGTTCCGCTTGAATCCTAGCCTGTAACTCAGCGATAGCTTTAGCATCAGTAGTGTTATTGATCTGTTTACGCAGATTATCAATCTGCTCAGTACGCAGATCCGCAACGCCTAACGCTTGCTGATTTAAAGCCTGTGTTTGTGCATTGTTATTTAATGCAGCTTGACAGGCTTTATAGTTCTGGCCAGTTCTAGAAGCACAGTCATAAACCATTGTGGCATCACGAATGTTCCTAGCTGCTGAAGTCATACCATTGACACCGCCTTGTTGGATGCCTTTATAAATGTCAGCAACATCACTTGGAATCACGTCTTTAAGATATGGATTATTGACAGCATCACCGAAACCACGAATACCAGTAATGGAATCGTATTGCTGTTTTGCCTGTTGGATCTGGTTCACCATCTGATTGTATTGTTCACCCCAAGCCACCATATTTTGAACAGCTTGAACAAGGTTAGCACCGTCAATGACAGGAATACCTGTAGCATTGGCTTGACCACTAATAAACAAAGATGAACCTAAACCCAAAGCTAACAATTGTTTTTTCATTAGAAAAATTCCTATTTGTTTCTTTTGAGGTTAGAGAGTGTGTGTCGTTGATATAACGGCTTAGATCCTCCTGTATTCGAGCTATTGGAATTATTAGAGCTGCTAGAATTCCCTTGAACACTTCCCCCAGTGGTAGGAGTAGCTGAAGCACTATCAGATTTTGAATTATTACCGCCACGACCTTTAGTAATTGCTTGAGCTACAGCACGACCGACACCTTGAACACCCGCCCCACCTGTTATGGCTGAAGCCATCGTTGGAATGTTCCACATGATCACTACAATAGTTCCCGCAACAATACAGAGGGAAACTACAGAAGTAAGAATGTCGCCCGCATCAAAGTTATTAGTGATTTGCGTACACATGCCTGAAACGAAAGCAAAGAGCATACTGATAATTGCTGTGATAAAGCCTATGGTGAAAACATAGCTCAATGTTTGAGAAAGCCAACTTTCAAAATATTTTTGTGTAGCAGGGAACATTGCACACAGAATGAATATGGGACCAACGCCTAAACAAAGTTGCAGACTGATTTTTGCCAGTAAATATAGGCCAGTACCAATGAAGAACAATAGGAATTGAGCGACAGCAACAACAGCAGCAGATAAATACAAGCCAATATCAGGGAAAACGCCAGAAGCTGATTCAGCTTCCTCACCTAATTTTTGGATTAATTCACCCCACGGAACGCTCACTTGATCCAGTAAAGCACCTAACGAAGATTCACCACCTGGACTAACAATTTGAATTAAACCTATGGCTAGTCCGTTAATGGCTTCAACAACAAAGGACTGATAAACCCCTGCACTTAAAGCAATCCCACCCACAAAAGCGATCTTAAAAAACTTCCATAAAGCGGTATAAATGGAATCTTCTTGTGCACCAGTCGCAATATTGTAGCCAATGATCAGGATATAAATTGTTGCAGCAGTCAAAGCTATAGGAACAATTGCAGAAGCGATATTACTACTAACACCTGTCACGTAACTTGCTAATAGAGAATCAATTTTTGTTTCTAATGTAGTAATAATTGCCATTGCAATCCCCTATGAATCCTTAATTATTTTGAATCTGGGTTATATCCATCGAGGATATTTCCCGATCCTTTTTTAGTTTCTGGTTTTACTGATTTTTGAGGTGCAGAAGGATCATATTCATCAAGAATATTACCCTTTTGGGATGCTCTAGCCTTGCGCTGCTTCAGTTCCTCTTGCTGTTCAGCAGTTAAATCTTGAGGTTTTAATTGTTGTGCAGCCTTCACTTCTTCTTTTAACTGCTTAACCTGTTCCTTATCATCAGAACATGCAGTTGTTAAAGTAGAAATAACCAACAAACTTGATAGTGCTAAAAACTTAGTCATGACTAAGCAACTCCTTTTTCTGAAATTAATTTTTTACGTTCTGCGATCCGTTGTAAGAAAAGTTCGCCCCAATCGTTAGGATCTTCACCAACTTCATTCATGAGATTTTCGAGAAGTTCTAAATTGTCCTTAGAGCCTGAAATAATCTGTAAAACGTCACGCATTTCGCCTAGATCCATTTTGCAGAGTGCGGAACGGCTACCCTGCTTAACTAAGAACATGCGTGAGTTTTCTTCTAGCTCTCTAATAATTTCAAATTCTTGCGGAGTGACCTTAAAGCCGTTTACATAGTCATCGTAATCAGCACGAGGATTAGGTAAAAAGATTTGAGTAACGCTTTGTTCAACCATTGTTTTACCAATGTCAGAATCTAAAACGTCACTTGGGGATTGCGTCATAAAGACACCTAGACCATTCAATTTACGAATAGTTTTCTGCTTATCTTTGGCAAAATCTTTGAAATATTCATCTGTTAATGGCTTCCAAAACTCGTCCATCCAATAAATAAACGGACTACCATCAATCAATGAATCTGTGATGTGTAATAGATAAGCCATGATTGGTGTACGGACTTCTGGATCATCTAAAAATTCCGTGTAGTCATAACCAAAGATTGGCATTTTTGCTTTAGAAAAGTCTTGAGTATCGTATGGATTATCAAAGACCCAAGATAAATTTCCGTCATGATCAGCAGTGTTACACCATTTAGCTAAACGATCCTGAAGCGAATCCCCCCCGCCATTTACTTTCAGATTCATATATAAAGCTGAAAGTCTGCGGAGTTCTAACGGCATATCATCACGCATAATGGTACGAACAGCCTGACTGATTTCCAGATCTTCGGCAGCATTACGAACACCACCTACCAGAATTTTTACAAGCTTTTCTACAAACTGAATATTTGTTTCAGTCGGTGGTAGCTGCAACGGATTAAAGCCAGTTGGTACACCACGCTCTAAGGCATAGTATTGACCCCCAATCCGTCTAATCCCAATTTCTGCGCCCCTATCTTTATCAAAGAAAACACCCTTCAGATTTTTATACTTACAAGCAAACATCATCATGGCCATGACTAGGGTTGTTTTACCCACACCAGTTGTTCCAATGACACACGTATTACCTGGCATCTTGTCATCTGTAGAATCTTGCTTATCTGGGCTAACATGATGATTAAAGTAAAATGGTTGGCCACTTGGAGTTTTAAATAAAGCTAGTGCTTCACCCCAAGGATTGCCGTCACGTTTACCTCTTGCGAAGTTATGGAAAGGGCTTAAAGCAGAAAAATTTAGGCTTGTGAGATATGCTTCTCTTGGACGCATATTAAAGTTACCCGCTAATTGCGAGAACCATGCACATTCAGGAACAGTATCAATTACAGCCATTTTGAACCCTGCTTCATCTGATAAAGCAGTTCTGGCACTCGAAACATTCAGAGCAACTTGATTTGGTGAATCACCAAAAATCGCAAGCGTATAGTGATATTCGCCTAACTGGAAATTCCCGCTATTAGCTTCACTCATAGCCAGATCAATATCACGAATCTCTTGATCTGAAACGTCCTCTACAGAATTTAGCTGTCCTTTAATTGTTTTTAATTTATCTACAGCATCACGCTTGCCATAAACCGTGAAACTTTGAGTTTCAATGTATTCATAGTTTCCATACAGGATGGAATTGCACATTCCTGATTCTGATAAACGTGGAAATTCTTGAATATCCAGAAAGCCTACATATTTTTGAGCTTCAGGATGTTTGATCTGTAAATAGCCGTTTTTGTCACCAAAGAACAAGCGACTACTTGGAATATATTGATCAAGATTAGCTTGTCTTAAAGGGATTTCTTCCCAAACTCCATTAGTTAAGAAACCAAGCAGATTACACATTTCGGAGTAGACAAAACCTTTCTTGGTATAGGTCGCCAGACGTTCTGGATTGTAGTGATATAGACTTGCTTCAACCTGTTTGGCTACATCATCCAAAATATCGAGATCCCGCTTAATCTGCTTTTTCAGGGCTACTGGATCACGACTAGCTTTACTCTTAAAGATCTTTGTTAATCTGGAAATTTCAGGACGATAAAGAATTGTTAAATACAATTCAGTAGCCATCTGTTTATTCTTTTCACCCTGAAACTGCTGATAATATCTTTCATTAAAATCAGCAATAAAATCATTTTCATAAACGCCATTTAGACGTTCATTAACTCCCCTACGAATCTTATGCGTCCAAACAGCAAAGTGACCGCCACCTAAAGCACGATAAAAATTATTTAATCCTTCTTTACGGATTCTAATAATATCGGCTTCAACTGTTTCAAACGAAATGCCTTCTAATTTCCATGTAGCAATGTATTCACCATTTTTAAGCTTAATAACATTGTTGGAAACATGATTACCAAACGGCAGATAGTCTGAAATTGCGACTTCAGCATTTGCGCTATCTTTAACTTGCTGTTTTGAACGCATGATATTGTTATTTCCTTTTCTTTAATTTAAGTGGCGAAAATGAGATTGCTCCCCATTTTTGATGGTTCTGGATCTGTTTCCCTCTTATGCGCCACCGCATCAATACTTGCTTTAATCGTTGGTCATCTACTTTTGTTATTGCCCGCATCCAGAAGTAAATAGGCACATAAATAGCTGCTATAAATAAAGTCACATAGGCACTAAGTAGATAAAAAGACCAACCCGCTAAAAGAATTGCTACCCCCGTCACCAACAAAAAAGGCAACATTGGAACGCCAAAAAGCATGGCAGGACGAGTGCAACCCCTGAAAATTGGATCAGAAAAATTCGACATTAGTTAATCAGCCAAGCAGCGATACCCGCAGCACCACCTACCAAAATCCCCCCGATAACGATGTTAGAAATGTCTGACCACTTCGCTTGTTGCCAAGCCAATTTAAAGCCAGCCCACATGATAGTGATGGTAAATACAGTTACAGCCACACCCGCTAAGACTGACTGAACATTAGCCATAACCGTATTAACTTTTGAGATTTGAGCAAAAGCAGGGCTTGAGATTAACGTCATGAACAACATCAATACGCTTGCTTTGATACCAGTCGTTTTAGTCGTTGTTATTTGCGTTTGATTTGCTTTCATTATTTTCTCCAAGTGAAGCAATTAAGACCTAGCGCATTAAGTACCAAGAACAATATTTTTGGAAAATCAAATATTGTTCATTGGTACTGTATATTTAATATATTACACTAAGTTTTAAACTTTTTGAAAATATTTTAAAAGATCATAGAAGATTTTAAACTTTTTTCTTTTTCTTTAATATTTGTGCCGTTAGTTAAGAAAAATGAAGGCCGTTTCTCCACTACTGGAAGGCTTTGAAGTTCTGTATTTTCGTTATATCCATTGGAGTTAGGCATATCTGCATTAGTAGCAAAATATGCAAGCTGTTCTGAGCTATTCATAGGAGGTGAGGGAGGATTGAATTTTACAGGCATGGTATTGAGTGAACCATTAGCAAAATAATTCAAATTTCTTGATACTTTCGCTACATACCCATTTCTAAATCCTGATGAATGGTTGCCAGTGTTATAGCAAGACATAGCTTTATAAATATCTTTGCCTTTTGCCCTATTTCGGCAGTCATTAAAGATAAATTGCATTGCGCTTAGATTAGTGCAGGGATCAAAAACTTGCTCGACACTAAGATTTAATCTTTTGAAATTAGCACTATTAATTTGAGCAAAACCAACATCAATATTTCGTCCCTGGCTAATTAATCTTTTGGCCACAGATACAGCTTCTTCATAGCTAGTCGGCTGTTTTTTAAGACCTGCGGCACGATTAACCCCTATCGCAAAAGGATTAAATGAGGATTCAGATTTAACAATTGCAGACGCAATATTTACATCAACTTGTGGCGCACATTGTTGTGCCAAAACTACGAAATCAATCATTACTTTTTCACCTCAAATTTTGGCTTACCTTTTTGATCTGGATAAGTAGCGGAGCACCCATTTTTATAGTTGATACACCCCCAAAAATAGCCATTTGCCCCATTGATCCGTCTTAAATCACTGGCACATTGAGGACATGAATAGACTTCAAGAAGTGGCTTTTTATTAACTTCAGGCAAAAAGACTTTGCAATCTGTTTCCCGATTAGGACAGAACCAGATCGGATCTTTACCTTCTTTTTTGGATCTGAATAATGGCGTTGAGCATTTAGGGCAAGGATATTTGATTTTCTCTACTGGCTGACCTTTCTTGTCATCCATCGAGTGCTTACATTCCTGATCATTGCAGATCCAAAAAAATTCTTTAGTTTGCGAATTTTGGAATTTATTTAAGCGACCTGTTTTACATTTAGGGCATGAATGAATAACTTTTTCGACTGGTTTACCCTTGTCGTCATCCATCGAATGCTTACAGTCCTCATTGCTACAAATCCAAAAAAATTGATTGGTTTTAGTATTCTTAAATTTTTTTAATTGGCTTTTACACTTTGGACAAGGTATTGCGTTTATAGCTGTCAGCTTTGAAGCTGTACTTAGCTCTTGAGCAAGTTGAGTGTATAAGGCAGAAACAACCGAATTATATGAAGTTTCACCAGATGCAATTTTATCTAGCTGCAACTCCATCTCTTTTGAATAGTGCAGATCCAGAAAGCTAAATTTAGCTTTTAACAGACTACCAATTAAATCATTCCCTAATTTAGTTGGTTTTAAGACTTTCTTTTCTACCTCCAGAAAGCCCTTATTCAGAATATTGGCCATGATTGATGAATAAGTAGAAGGGCGACCAATCCCGCAGCTTTCCAATTTTTTAATTAGTGAAGCTTCTGTATAGCGTTTTGGTGGCTTAGTTTGTTTTGCAATAACTTCACCGCTTTCAACATCAACTACAGAACCAACTTCTAAGACCGGCACCACGCCTGAAGGCTCGTTTTCATCTTCATTCAGGCAGTCTTTACCAAAAACCATCCACCCTTTTTTTATTAGCTCACGGCTTTTAGCATGGAACTTATATTTTCCATCTTCAGACAGTAATTCCAAAGTAACGGCTTTATATTCAGCTTTGGCCAATTGACTTGAAATAGTACGTTCCCAAATCAATTGATATAAAGCTTTTTGTTCTGGTGACTTTCCTAGATCTTTATCAGTTATGTGAACAGGTCGGATTGCTTCATGGGCGTTTTGCGCCCCATCTTTTTCCTTAAACTTATTAGGCTTTTCAGGTAAAGAAAATTGATTTTCATTAGCATAAGCAAAGATTTCTTCTACACTTTCATCAGCTATGTTTAGGCCGTCAGTCCGAATGTAAGTAATTGCCCCTTGTTCAAATAATGCCTGTGCTGCTTTGGTTGTTTGTTGAGGGCTAAAGCCTAACGCTACACTAGCAGCTTGTAAAAGTAGGGCTGTAGAGAAAGGAGAAGGAGCATTTGAATACTCTGTTTTTTCAGTGCAGTTTAAAACTTTAACTTTCTTAGTTTTTGCAACTTCTTCAGCTAAGGAACGATCTAAAACATAAGGCTGATCCTCAGTTACAAATTCCGTTGTAACCCATTGCGAGATCCATTTTTTAGGCTCTTTATCAAAACTCAAATTAACGCCAAAGTGGTTAGTAACTTTGAATTTCTGGATTTCGATTTCTCTAAGGACAACGATTAAAACAGCAGGAGATTGTACCCGCCCCGCAGATGAAGGCTGACCCATAAGATTAGATGCAATAGGGGAAACTAGATAGCCCACCAGACGATCTAAAGCCCTACGTGCTTCTTGAGCATATACAAGCTGATAATCTAAACCACGCCCATTATTAATGGCTTCTTTAATAGCTTTTTCTGAAATTTCATTAAATTCTATTCGTTCAAATTGACCATCTTCCAGACCTAAACATTCTTTTAAATGCCATGAAATAGCTTCACCTTCCCTGTCTGGATCGGTAGCTAAATAAATCTTGTCTGCTTTATTCAAAAAGGCTTTTATTTTTTCAATACGTTTTTCGCCACCGTCAAAAGTTCTGTCATTAACTTTGGCATCAGGAATAAATGAATATTCCATTGCAAAATCATTGGCTATATCAATACCTAAGCCTTTTCTTGGTAGATCCCGAACATGGCCAACACTGGCCACAACTTTAAAATCAGATCCTAAAAAACTTCCAATTTTTGAACATTTGTTAGGAGATTCAACGATTACAAGATTCATGGGTTATTTCCAAATTGTGAAATTTAGGAAACTCGAAAGCCCACAAAGAAAAGATGAATATAAGAAAGCAACTACTTGAAATTTAGTGAAATCAACAAGGATTTCTAAAAGCAGTGCATCTTGTGGCATGAAGCACACAAGATAAACACATGAAATAACTAGAAAAAATTTTAAAAAATTTCCATATTTATTTAAACTTATAGCCATTTTCTTAAATCCCGTCTTAGAGCTTTAAAGAATACAATCCAAAATATACCATATTGGAAAGGGCTTTTGTATTTTTTTACTTGATTCTTATTATTTTTACTTCTTCTGTATAAATTTTTTCTTTCAAGAAATCATTAAGCCTAGTCAGATCCTTAAAGATCCTAGCTTTATCTTTTTCTCGTCTTGTTGTTAAAGTCCAAACCTTTTGGCCTGACCATGCCAGTTTTGCTGTGATAAAAAATCCACCCTCAAATTCATTAATAATTAACTCTTTAATAAATCCTTGTTTATTAGATTCCTCTAGCACCACCTCTGAAATAGAAAAATCAGGATCAATATTTATAAAATCAGTCATCCATAAAACCTTTTAAAGCACCCATAACAAAGGTGCATTATCATCAATTTAGGTAATCTTGGTAAAGTTTTTTTAAATAATTTAAAGAAATTTTAAATATTTTAGCTAAATTCTGCTTTAGTCATGACTAAAAACCTCGATGCTTGGATAAAAGCTGCAAGCTGCAGCGTTTATCCAGGCATCTATATTACCTATCTAATCCAGATCCATAGCACATATATCAGAGCAAAGTGTCTACTTTGCGAACTGGTGCAATCAGTTAAATTTTCCCTTCCCTGATTACCGTTGATTTTCAAGTGAGCTTTAAAAAGCTGTGCTTTTTAAATGGCGACCGCAGAAAATAAACTGCTCCCATTTGATCTAGTAGCGGGATTTAAATAGTACATAGTACATAGTACATAATATGAGGTTATTAAAAGGGTTATAACCCCACGTTAAAACATACTATTGCAATGCTACTTCTCATAAATGGCGACCCGATATAAGTAGTAAATTATTTAAAAAGGACTTAATATCCACCTGTGGACATTTATTAAATGGGATAAGTTATGACTGAAGAACTAGGAACAGAAACAGAAACAGAAACAGAAACAGAAACAGAAGGAAAGGTATTAGATCGCAGAAAAAGATATAGAAAAAAGCCTACTACCAAAACTCCACTTTCAGTTTATTTCAATATGGATGTTCCTGAAGATGTTGAAGCACTGGAAGCCTTAGAATATTTAAAAGATATTTATGGCGGGGAAAAACACGGAAAAAGTGTAGCAGTCAAAGAAGTTTTAAGAATTTTCTATAAACAATTACAAGAAAAAAAAGCCTGATTAAATCAGGCTTTTTTCTTGCAAAAACTTAGGACTTTTTAACTGTAGTGACTAACTTGTCATCTACATACAGATAAACTCTTTTATTATGTGTATAAGATGAAATTTTAGGTTGTCCTTCTCCACCTCCAACAGATCCGTCTTGATTACTGCTGACGAATGAACAGTGAGGAAAGCCTTTACCTTTAGCCAGATCTTTTTTTACGTCACTAATTGTAGACTGACATTCAGAAACATTAAGACCGCCAGCAAAGCACATAAAAGCACGACAGCCATAATTTTCATCTTTAGCTGCAACTAAGGCAGATGCACTAGCTAAAGTTAAACCTAAAATAAATTTTTTATACACAAGTAGTCACTCTATTTAGATGAGTTTTCCAGTACGAATAACTTGCCTTCAAAGTTTAGAGATATTGTTTTGGCATTGCTGCACATTGAACAAATCTCTTGAATCAAGAAGGGTAAATTCCGTGTGAATCGAATTTTTCCTGATGCAGTATGAATGATGTGATCAACATCATTTACTTTAACAGTCACAAAATATTGGAACTGCTCGTTCATACCAATTTCAACACCATAGTTATTGGCGTTGAAGTCATCGACTGTTTTCAAGTCATTCATCGTTAAAGCCATTTCTGCAAGATCCCTAGTTTTTAAAAGTGAAGTGCGGATTCTTACAAAATATAATTAATTTAAAAATGTAACTAAAGTGTAACTGTGTGTAAAAGACACAAAAACATCAATTATTTTTAAACGCTTTTAATATATATCAAAAAGTTTAAAACTTTAATGAATAATTTAAAACTTTTGTAAAAAGTTTGTATATATCAAAGCTCATATTTTTTTAGATCCCTTCCCTTTTTGTCATGTAAATATCACTTTAATAATCTTCTAAACATTTCTAAAAACTTTTTAAAAAAACTAGAATCGGGTTTAAAAAGAGTTTAAATAGAGTTTAGGAGTGTTTAGAACAGTTTAAGAGCCTTAATTTCTTTTTGTAAAACATAAGTTTACAAGCCTATAACTATACGTTTTGTCGCTATAACTATACGTTTTGTCGCTATAACTATACGTTTTGTCGCTATAACTATACGTTTTGTCGCTACAACTATACGTTTTGTCACATACCTATACGTTTTGTCGCAAATAATCCACAGACTTATCAACAGTATACAAAAAATGGCTAAATTATTCTTAAAAATCAGTAATTAATTAGGTGTTTAGCTCTAACTTATTATATTTTTGAGTATTTTTTAGCCTTAATCCATGCTGCAATCTCAAAACTATACGTTTTGTCGCAACTTCCCCGCATAACTATACGTTTTGTCGCAAACCTGCGATTATGCGTACTGGATACGATTATATATATTTTTCAGGAATTAACTAGATTCTTAACAATCTTATAAGTTGTTGTTTTATATAAATAATTATATTGAAGAACGATTTTTATTTTTTGGTGCTAAAAAAGATATTTGTATAGGCTTAAAATCATAACTATACGTTTTGTCGCAGTGTAAGTTATTGATATTTATATAATAGTTATAAATATTCAAAATTGAATATTTTTTAACTGGTTTTTGTGTTAAAAATAGCCATACGTTTTGTCGCAGCGTAACTAATTGAAATAAAAGAAAATACTTAAACAGGAAAAACATTTATTTTATTTATACTACTACAGGGTTATAAAGTAATTTTACTGATTTTTAATAAATATATATTTTAAAAACAATATCTTATAAACTTAATTAATAACTATACTTGATAAATATACTTGTATAGTTATAATGATTTCAAAAGGAATAACGGATTTACAAAAAAATGCAGAAAATTATTGGCTCACAAGGCTTAGAGGACTATACACAATCTAATACAAGGGCAAAATTGACCGATTTAGTTGTGACCCGCAATGATTTTCCTACTGCCAGATATAGCATTGATCTCAATCTTGAGAAGCTTATGTACTGTGCAATGATCATCGTGAGAAAGAATGAGCTTAAAAATAAGACCTCAATTACTCATGACGACTTCATTTATGTGAGCAGCGAAAACTTTGGAGAATTGACCTCCCCAATGGCTAGAAAGGAAGTGCTTACTGCAACAGATAAACGTGAAATTCAGCGAAATGCTGAAACTGCTTTAAAACGTATTTATACAAAATTTGATAACCCAACTATGTTGGTTAAAGATGGGGAATCTGACGAACCTGCTAAAGTTCCGATGATGACTTATTGCCATTATGACAAAGCAACTAAATGTATTAAGGTTAGATTCGCAAAAGAGTTTTTTGAGTATTTCTATGATCTAGTTAAGAAAGTAGATGAAAAAACTAAGTCATTTAGTAGCCATGAACTGAAGCATATTATCTTATTTAATTCGAGCTATTCCCTTCGTTTGTATCGGATCTTAATGAGCTATATGTGGCGTACATCAGAGGTCACTATTGATCTGGAAGAATTAAGATGGATGCTTGAATGTGAGGATAAATATAAAGAGTTGGCCAATTTTAAAAACCGTGTTTTGAATGTGGCTCAGGATGAAATTAACGAACTTAGCAATATTAATGTCAGTTTTGAGAACGTAAAAAACGGAAAGGAAGTAGTTGCTATTAAGTTTATTTTTAGCATGAAAACTGAATATAAAGAGCAAGGACACATCAAATTTATAGATAAAATGAAAAAGGGCTATCTGGCTGCTGCAATTCCATTTAGTGATGATGGATCACACTTTAAAGCACCTGATCGTATTAAGCATTTCAAACCACCAGTAAAGGTATCTCCAAAACAAATCAGCACCTTAGTAAATTGCAAAGAATTTTTAAATGATTACGGATATTTCTTAGGTAATCTAGACGAGGATACTTCTAAGGTAATCATGAGAACTCTATTAACTGAAAAGTTAGATAAGCTTAATGCTCATAAGCCGATAGATATGGATTATTACTTCTGGTTACAGGCAAAACGAGGGATTATCACCAATAGCAATAATGATAAGAAGAACGATCAGGACACGGACGATCAGGACACGGACGATCAGGATTAATATCTAAAAAGCATACCCCCCATATTGTCTTAAACAGACTTCGCTAATTTAAGACAATATGGTGGTTCAATCTAAAACCTTCAAAAATTCTTATTAATCTATATAAAAAGTATCTTTTCTATTCGCATCCAAATATTAAAATTTAATAATTAGCTAATTGATACCTTAGTCATGACTAAAAGTTTACGTTTAGCCTAAGTGGAATATTTTGCCATTTTTTTAGAATTTCAATTTACAAGCATATAATAAAAACAATAACTTAATGTTTCCCAGGATTTGGCCAAACCTGTAATATTTTGCCAATAAATCTAGCTGATTAGTTTTTAAATATTTAGTTTTTGCCTTACTTACCTCCTACATTTTTTAGTTTTCTATGCTATCTGGTCGCCACCCATGCGGGCTGGCTTTAGGTATCCCGTTTTAGATCAAATGGGAGCAGTTGCGGTGCTGCGGTCAGCTCGACAAAATCACAGATTTTGTCGGCTTCGCTTGCCCCTTGCAACGGTAATCAGGGAAGGGAAAATTTAACTGATTGCACCAGTTCGCAAAGTAGACACTTTGCTCTGATATAACCTCTAGGGATCTTAACTAAACATTATTTTATTTCTTAGTCATGACTAAGTTATTTCTTGAATGTCCACAGGTGGACTGATATAATGATTTTTATCAGGACGCATCGGGCGACCTGAAATAAAACAGGTATTTAGTTATGAATCAGGATTTAGTTTTAGTCTATACATTAAAGAAATCTGAAGTTGAATCAGTCCATTTTTTTGGTTACTTAGACAATCTTAATGATCAATATGTTTGCTGTCTTACTAAAAAGAATGTAGGTCAATTAATACTAGAATTACAAAACAGTTATGGAGAAAGCTTTGCTGCTGCTTCAGTTATGACTGAAAAAGATTTCTTTCAGAAAGAGAATAACTATTTAGAACCGATTGAAATTTCACTAACTGAATATGATGAAAAGTTTAATATCCTTCCCCCTGCCCGCACGTATGGAGGTTTTAACTTTGAAATGTTCATGCTGCCCGAACAGTTGGGAGGTGGGCTATTCTCACACTTTTTAGTGACCTTTGAGCCATACACTAAAAAACGCCTTAAAGCGTATAGAGTGACAGCTTATAGGAATGATCCATTCCATAAAATTTTTAATTCTTGTCCAATTTAAAAGAGATCCCCGAAAGGGGATTTTTTTATACATTCTTAGTCATGACTAAGGGAAAAAAGGTTGTTCATCTTGTGTGTTTTAAGCTCGTTTTAGGGTGTTTGTGTGTTTAATGTGGGGTAACTAGACGTAGGGTAAAAAAAGGCTATCAGCAGCCTAAGAAACGCAAATATAAGCATTAGAAAAGCAGACCAGACAAAATACTTAAATAGCTATTTTTTATGAATTTATATCATTTAAAAAAATTAGTCATGACTAAGTTTTTGCTTGAATGTCCACAGGTGGACTGATATAATGATTTTATCAGGACGCATCGGGCGACCTGAAATAAAACAGGTATTTAAACATGAAACATTTTTCATCAGTTACATCATTAGACGAGTTAAAACTTCAGTACAAAAAACTAGCTTTTAAAAATCATCCTGATCGTGGCGGTAAAACCGAAGTTATGCAGGAGATTAACAGCGAATATGAACAGCTTTTAAATCGCATTATTAATGAAGCTTCAAAAGATCAGTATCAAGATAGTTCCGAAAATGGGCGTGGTTTCTGGTCAAGCCGTTCAGAACACTCTGAAGTTGAGAAAAAAGTAAAACAGGCTATTGATGCAATTATCAATCTGGATGGTTTAGATATTGAAATTATTGGCGTTTGGGTTTGGGTTTCTGGTGATACTAAGCAGCACAAAGACAAATTAAAAGAAGCGGGTTTTGTATGGAATCGAGTGCAATGTAAATGGGTTTTCATTGGTAAAAAATCAAATGGTCGAGGTCGAATGACTTTAGATCAAATGCGAGAGTTACACGGCAGCCAGAAAGTTAAAAAAACCAGAATGGCAGAAGAAAGACAACTTTTAACCGCTTAATGAATAAGTCCCCGAAAGGGGGCTTTTTTTATCAATTCTCTTAGTCATGACTAAGTTTTTGCTTGAATGTCCACAGGTGGACTGATATAATGATTTTTATCAGGACGCATCGGGCGACCTGAAATAAAACAGGAATTAATTATGCGAGCTTCAATAGTTGCAATCTTTACAAACTATCCTACAGGTAAACTGGTTCATTTTTGCGGTCATGAGGTTTTAACTGGATCTAACAATAATATTTGGTTTCCAATCTTTGATGAAAAAACACTATTTCAAGAAATTGAAAAAATCATGATTAGTTGCCGAGTAGCCCACAATGTTACTCATATTGAAAGAATCAGAAGGGGAGATAATGAAAACGGTTATTTTGAAGATTACAGAATTACTTATAACTTAGCCGTTTAAGCTAGACCTCCCACAATGGGAGGTTTTTTTTGGTGGCGATTTTTTTGGTTTTTAGCTTGCCTAAAAAACATAAAAAATTGTCTATCTGTTCTGCTTTATATACGCTCATTTTGGCCTGTTCAGGTCGGTGCTAGGATAACCTAGCTTCATATATAAAAAAGGCAGTCAGCAGCCTAAGAATCGCAAATAAGAGCATCTGAAAAGCGGTTTAGCCAGGTATTAAAACGGATATTTTTCTACTCAATTTTCCCTATAAAAAATTAGTCATGACTAAACTTTTGCTTGAATGTCCACAGGTGGACTGATATAATGACTTTATCAGGACGCATCGGGCGACCTGAAATAAAACAGGTAAAAATCATGGAACAATACATTTCAGTTTACACACGTCAGCAAGCCATTGAAGATGGTTTTTTAGTTGCAATCAATTCTCTTAGTCCTAAATTAGATGGACTGGCAAAAGAACATTATAAGCATCCTATCTGTTTCACTTCTGCGCTTTGGGCGGTAGTTGATAAGGCGGTAAAAAATGAAAAATGGCTTAATGACTTAGAGGGCGTTATTCATGACATTTTATGGATGAGCCGAGCATATAAGACACACCTAAGCCCTAGTGCGGTACGTTTTACTGTGATTATCACAGGCGCAGGTCGCAAGAGAAATCATATTTTAGAATTGCACGTTCATGGTGGAGATCAAGGAGAGCCAGTCATAACAATTGGTTATCCTGAAGATTTTTAATTTACGTCCTCCCTTTATGGGAGGATTTTTTTATGATAAAAAACTTAGTCATGACTAAGAAAATGCTTGCAAAGTCCACAGGTGGACGTTAGAATATACAGCATAAGGACGCAATAGGGCGACCCTTAATAAGCCATTAAACTAGGTGAAATATGAAAAAAGTTGTTGCTTCAAATCAAAAGGGCGGTGTGGGTAAATCTGCAATCATTTGCCAGTATGCACACTATTTAAATTCTTTGGGCTTGCGTGTATTAGTCATTGATCTAGACCACCAGAAGAACACTACAAAAGCATTGATTACTGGCGGGGCTGTGACTGTAGCTAATGTATCTGCATTCGACATGCTGACCAAAGAAGATCAAACTATTTCAAATCCTGAAGCCTTTACTTTGGTACAAGCAACACCAGAATTAACAGCTATTGAAAAAAATGGCACTTTGCATAACAACTTTGCCACCAATTACCAGAAGTTTTTAAAATCAGTTGATTCTTTATTTGATGTTTGCCTGATTGATACCAATCCAAATCCCGACATTCGCCAAGTAGCTTCATTAATTGTTAGTGACTATGTTTTAAGTCCAATTCAATTGAATCAGGAAGCTATTGACGGCATCGGTGGATTACTCAAGCAGATCCAAGCGATTAATCAAAAGCTAAACCCAAATTTAAAATTAATCGGCATCCTTCCGAATATTGTTGAACCAACTCCATTTCAGAAAGACAACCTAAAAGCTATTGTTCAGCATTTTTCAAAGTACCTGATCAAAAACTCAGACGGTAGCTATGCCTTCGTTAAAAAAACGACTGCAATCGCTGAAGCGCAAGCGCAAGGCATACCTACAAATAAATTGGGTAAAACTAGCGGTTTTACCGCATGGGCTGAATTAAAAACAGTTTTTGAAAGCATTAACAAGTTTATGGAGATTTAAGGAATGTTAGATTTATCAGCTTTGGAAGGTATTGATCTAGGTAATTCTGAACCAGTAGCAGACGGAACACCTAAACAGATTCCACTTACAGATATTCTTGAAGATCCAGATCAGCCGCGTGTTGAGTTTCCAGAAGATCAGATGCAAAAAATGGTCGAATCAATCAAGGCTCGTGGAGTTAAAACACCAATTAGTGTTAAACCCCACCCAACAGAACAAGGCAAGTGGATCATCAATTATGGAGCTAGACGTTTTAGAGCTTCAGTGATGGCTGGCAAGGAAACTATCCCTGCTTTTGTTGATAATGATCATGATGATTATGATCAAGTCATGGAGAATAAAGAACGCCTTAACCATTCACCTATTGAGCTTGCACTTTTCATCCAAAAGAAAATTAAGCAAGGTGAGAAGAAAAACGTAATCGCTAAAAAGTTAAATGAAGATCCTGTTTTCATTTCTACTCACTTAGCTTTAGTAGATATGCCAGAATGCTTATCTAAGGCTTATGATGCAGGATTTAAATCTCCAAAGACTTTGTATGACTTACGCAAACTTTGGGAATCCTTCCCTGAAGAAGTAAACGCTTGGGTGGATGAATCTTTAGAGAATGGTCAGGACATTATCAGATCTAGAGTTCAGGCTTTATCTAAAAAGTTAAAAGAACCTAAGCAAGCTGAAGCGACTGAAGTAGATCAAGAACCACAGGCGCAAGAAAGCCAAGAGCAAACCGCCATTATTGATGATAATGAATCTTTCAATTTTGAGGGGGATGATCAAGCTGAAGCGACTGAAGAACCAGAAGAACCAGAAGTTAAAAAACTGATGGATCAATCGAATCAGAAAGAGCAGCCAGAAGCTAAAGAAGAAGATCCAGACAAAATCAAAAAACCGCTTTTAGTTGTTATTCATGACGGCCGACAAGCGAACCTGATGCTAAATAAAAAGCCTACTTCTTTGGGTTTTGCATGGATCAAATACGAAGATGGAACAGAGGTATCTGTAGATTGCAGCAGCCTTGAAATCGAGTATTTACAAGAAGCCTAAACCTATCAATGGAAAAAGACCTTGCTTATGCAAGGTTTTTTTTTGGCGGGTTATCCCGACCACCTAGCTTGATTACCCTTAGTCATGACTAAGGAGAAAAGAGGGAAAAAAGAAGGTATATAATCTAGGGCAGGATAGGCAGCAGCCGTTAAAATTGCCATTTTGTCACCCAGTTGATAAAATGGGATAAGCAAAATATCACTTTGCTTATGGAATTAATCATGACTAAAGACAATAAAATCTTTTTCAGAGTTGATCGGGCAGTGCTTGATTGGTGGGAGGCAAAGTGTGAAAAACAGGGAATTAAGAAAGGCGCACCTTTCCAAAAAGCGTTAGAACTTTCTTATCAAAAAGAGAATGATCCAGAATATTCAGGACAAGATTTTTCCTTGAATCTGGAAAAGGACTTAACCGAAAAAATCTATCAGTTAGCTAAGTTTGAAGAAGTAGATCCAGACAACCTGCTCAAAAAAATGATCAAGGAAAAGTTATCTGAAATAGAAAAAACGCAAGACGTTATAGATGTATTTGAAAAAACATCACGCAAAGAATTACGGCTTAAACCAAGTTTGATGAAAGCCATTAATGAAAAAGCAGCACAGGTCGGTATGAAACCGAATCAATATATCATTTCGGTTTTAACAGCTAATGTCACAAAAGATTCAATATTCTTTAGCCAGGAAGAAGCTCTTAAACTTGGCGAATCAAATAGTCAGCTTTTGGCGATTGGTAGAAACCTAAACCAAATGGCTAAGAATATGAATCAGGGTATTTATGAGTCTTACGATAGAGAATTTGTCGAGCGAGTGCATCAGCTAGTAAAAGCTCAAGTTAGGCATGTTTTCACTCTATTAGAGCGCAATAAAAAGAGGTGGGAATAATGGCTAACGGAAGCAGTAAGACTACCAGAGAAGTGCAAAGCACTTTGCTTGCTCATGGTGAGCAGCTACTTAACGGATCTAAAGTTAAGCGTGTTAATCAGACGCAAAGTTTAGATACTTTTTTAAATGATCTGTCTAAGCCTAAAAATGGATCTGGCCATTCAGCTAAATCAGCCCCTAAATCATCTCCAAATAGCGTTAAGGCAACTTTAAATAGAATCAGTAAAAAGACCCCTGAAGTAATGGTCAAGGTTACTGGTGGAGGTAATTCTATGGGGAAGGTGAAAGCCCACATGGGATATATCACACGGAATGGGCAATTAGAGGGAATTGATCAGGACGGAAATAAAGTTAATGGTAAGGATGATATAGAAGATACTGCTGAAGATTGGCAAATGTCAGGTACACCTATTTCTGATGAAGAATCTAAATATAAGCAGGCTTTTAATATTGTGTTATCTATGCCGAAAGGTACGGATGAAAAAGGCGTTTATGATGCTGCAAAAGAATTTGCAGAGGAACATTTTAAAGACCATAAATATATGATGGTGCAGCATACCTTTACCAATGACCCTTCAAAAGATCCAAGTGAAAACCCGCATGTGCATGTTGTTGTTAAAGCTGTTTCTGAAAAAGGTGATCGGTTAAATATCAGGAAGGCTGATCTTCAGGAATGGCGAGAAAGTTTTGCTGAAAAATTAAGATCCAGAGGGATTGAAGCGAATGCGACAAAACGTATAGCTAGGCTTCAAAAAAATAGAAGTGATAAGCAGTCAGTTAAACAAATGAAAGAGCAGGGCAAATCGTTTAAGCGATATGGTAAAAATAAGGCAAGTCCAGAACGTGTCCAGAAAGCTAAACAGCAAGAAAAAGAAGCATTGACGCATTACAAGGAAATTACTAAAGCTCTATCACAGTCACCAGATCCGCAAGATAGAAAACTAGCAGTTGATCTAGTGGACTATTTACGGAAACAGGTAGAAGTGAAAAAACCAACGCCACAGCCACAGATTCAACCTAATAAGCCAGATCCTCAGCAGGGAAAGAGCAAGGGGAAAGAACAAGATAGATAACAAGATAAGGCACAATAATGTGCCTTATTTTTTAGTCATGACTAAGATAGTGGCAAGGTGTGAAATGTTTAGAATAAATTAAATTATTTTAAATAAACATTACCAATATTATATAAATTGGTGTATTGTGTTTTGAAATGGACTTCTAAATATAAAGCGGATTTAGACCACCAATAAACTATAGGAAACAAATAGTGCTAAAAAAACTGTTTGAAAAATTGTTCGGTTCAAGTGAACCAGAACTAACAGAAAAGCAAAAATTTGAACGTGCAAACGGTATCAGCTATCACTTTGGTTTTGCCTGTCATAACCTATTAGTGCGGGAATTTAATCATCATTTACGCCATTACAGTAATGGTGCAGTTGATGATTTTGACAATGTAGCTAAAGTGATTCAAAGCAAGGATGTTGTTATTCGCAATGTTGAAACTGGACTTGCAAATAATAATGTAGCGGAAACTGGGTTAATCGAAAATGAAACAGCTTTAATGAATGCTAGAAACTTCCTAAAAATTTTCGAAACAGTTGTAGAGTACAATTTACGATTCAATCCTGAATTTTACTACCTGAAGTAGCCTAGATCCTGATTAAAGAGCCATATCTAGTATATGGCTTTTTGTTGTGGATTAATGAAAATTCCATCTATGCAGTTTTCAGCTTCAAATGTGTACTCCCCTAGCTTAAATTCCATTATTCTTAAATCTCACTCTAATTTAATTGGGTAACTCTTGTTTATCATTGGATATTTTTTCTAATGCAAACATTATTTTTTCTTTGGGGCAATACTGCTTTTTGGAAAACTTTTCCATTACAGCCGATCCAATAATTTTTTTATCTGTATTAAAGAAAAATATCTCTAAGTCATAAGGTACATTGACCATATTAAAACAGGTATAAATCGGCTTTTTCCACGTAAAGACTAAAGGCTTTAATGAAGGATTTTCTTTAAAACCTATTTCTTGATCATGCTCCCTATATAGGTACAGAGCCGTTAATTTTTTTCCATTAAAGCTAAACGTCTTTACTTCTTTATCTTGATCAAAGTAAGGGTTATAAACCTGTTTAAAGGCCATAACAGACACTACTATTAAAAGAGCTATAAACGCTGCATATTTTAATTTCAATTCCTGTTATTCCTTTTAGCCAGGTGGCAAGTCACATGCAAAAAAATTATCTTAGTCATGACTAATTATTTAACACTCATAAGTTGATCCCATTTAAAGTAATTGGGAGACAGCTTATTACGTGACATATTCCAATTTCTATCAGGTAGCATACTGGCACCTAATCCTATTTTTCTCTTACCAAATTTATTCTGTATATCATCGAGTGAATCCATAAGTTTATTACTTGATTCTATCTTGTTCATGTCCGTGAATAAGTCATAAATATGAGTGGCTTTAGGTTCAAGACAAGTGAGGATAACTCCACATTTTTTAAATCCAATATTCTTCTGGTATAGCTGATCAACCATTGAGGTAGCAATTTTAGAAAGTAATAAACTATTGTCTGATGGATCGGGTAAAGCGTAAGACAAAGATTTATTATAAAAAGGCTCAGAAGTATCAAATGGATTAGATTGAACAAAACTAATAATACAGCCACATAGTAAATTTTCACTTCTTAAACGGCTTACGGCATCCTGAACATAAAGCGTAATCGCTTCTTTAAGATCCTCACAGCTATAAACTTTCTGGCCAAAGGAACGGCTTGCTATTATTTGTTTTTTTACTTTAGGACTTTGCTCAATTTCAATGCAAGAAATTCCCTGTAATTCTAATAGAGTTCTGTGCATGACTACAGAGAATTGATCTCTAATCATTAAGGGTGAAGCACAAACAAAATCTAGAACTGTATTAATGCTTAGGCTATTCAGCTTTTTAGTATGTATATGAAAGCAATAAAGTGTCATACTATGTTGTGTATAAGTGTTTTATTTTATTGATATTAAATTTAAATGATATTTATTGAAGTATCATACTATACGCAAAAACTAATCTAAGTATAATTCTATTGAAATAAAAAAAGTTTCATACCAAAATTCCAATATGCTGAAAATAATAAATATATTTTCTTTTTTTTGAAAATTGGTATGAAACTTTTTTACTAAGTATTACTGTTTATTATTTAGTATTGAACTTTATTACTCAAAAACACTTGGCCGCATGCCGAAAATTCAGATGCTCGGCGACGGCGATGAACTGAACAAGGGAAATGAGCGGTATCCTGCCAGACAGGATACCGACATTCACGAGGTTTCGATGGTTAGTGCGCCGCATCGGA
>NZ_VPEG01000068.1:0-3286 GCF_013417275.1 Acinetobacter sp. YH16038
AACTGAGTGATTGGTTGATTATGTTGTTTATCCTACTTGTAGGGATGAACGACTGTTTGGGGTTGTATAGTCAAGTAATTAAGTGCATGTGGTGGATGCCTTGGCAGTCAGAGGCGAAGAAAGACGTGATAGCCTGCGAAAAGCTCCGGGGAGGCGGCAAATATCCTGTGATCCGGAGATGTCTGAATGGGGAAACCCACCGGCTATAAGGTCGGTATCATAAACTGAATACATAGGTTTATGAGGCGAACGCGGAGAAGTGAAACATCTCAGTATCCGTAGGAAAAGAAATCAATTGAGATTCCCTCAGTAGCGGCGAGCGAAAGGGGAACAGCCCATTAAGTCATATCAGTTTTAGTGGAATGCTCTGGGAAGTGCAACCATAGTGGGTGATAGTCCTGTACACGAAAGGGCTGATATGATGATGTCGAGTAGGGCGAGGCACGTGAAACCTTGTCTGAATATAGGGGGACCATCCTCTAAGGCTAAATACTCCTGACTGACCGATAGTGAACCAGTACCGTGAGGGAAAGGCGAAAAGAACCCCTGTGAGGGGAGTGAAATAGATCCTGAAACCGCATGCATACAAGCAGTGGGAGCCACTTCGTGTGGTGACTGCGTACCTTTTGTATAATGGGTCAGCGACTTATATTCAGTAGCGAGGTTAACCGAATAGGGGAGCCGTAGAGAAATCGAGTCTTAATAGGGCGTTTAGTTGCTGGGTATAGACCCGAAACCGGGTGATCTATCCATGAGCAGGTTGAAGGTTGGGTAACACTAACTGGAGGACCGAACCCACTGTCGTTGAAAAGCCAGGGGATGACTTGTGGATAGGGGTGAAAGGCTAATCAAACTCGGTGATAGCTGGTTCTCCCCGAAAGCTATTTAGGTAGCGCCTCGGACGAATACCATTGGGGGTAGAGCACTGTTTCGGCTAGGGGGTCATCCCGACTTACCAAACCGATGCAAACTCCGAATACCAATGAGTACTATCCGGGAGACAGACTGCGGGTGCTAACGTCCGTAGTCAAGAGGAAAACAATCCAGACCGCCAGCTAAGGTCCCTAAATCATAGTTAAGTGGGAAACGATGTGGGAAGGCATAGACAGCTAGGAGGTTGGCTTAGAAGCAGCCACCCTTTAAAGAAAGCGTAATAGCTCACTAGTCGAGTCGGCCTGCGCGGAAGATGTAACGGGGCTAAAACTATGTACCGAAGCTGCGGATTTGCAATTTATTGCAAGTGGTAGGGGAGCGTTCTGTAAGCCGATGAAGGTGTGTTGAGAAGCATGCTGGAGGTATCAGAAGTGCGAATGCTGACGTGAGTAACGACAAAACGGGTGAAAAACCCGTTCGCTGAAAGACCAAGGGTTCCAGTCCAACGTTAATCGGGGCTGGGTGAGTCGACCCCTAAGGCGAGGCCGAGAGGCGTAGTCGATGGGAAATTGGTTAATATTCCAATACTTCAGTGTAATGCGATGAGAGGACGGAGAAGGTTAAGTCAGCCTGGCGTTGGTTGTCCAGGTGGAAGACTGTAGGCATGCATCTTAGGCAAATCCGGGGTGCTCTATGCTGAGAGTTGATAGCAAGCCAGTTTACTGGTGAAGTGGCTGATACCATACTTCCAGGAAAAGTCTCTAAGCTTCAGTTACACTGGAATCGTACCCGAAACCGACACAGGTGGTCAGGTCGAGTAGACCAAAGCGCTTGAGAGAACTCTGCTGAAGGAACTAGGCAAAATGGTACCGTAACTTCGGGAGAAGGTACGCTGCCGGCGGTGATAGGACTTGCTCCTTGAGCTGTTGGCAGCCTCAGAAACCAGGCCGCTGCAACTGTTTATTAAAAACATAGCACTCTGCAAACACGAAAGTGGACGTATAGGGTGTGATGCCTGCCCGGTGCTGGAAGGTTAATTGATGGGGTTAGCGTAAGCGAAGCTCTTGATCGAAGCCCCAGTAAACGGCGGCCGTAACTATAACGGTCCTAAGGTAGCGAAATTCCTTGTCGGGTAAGTTCCGACCTGCACGAATGGCATAATGATGGCGGCGCTGTCTCCAGCAGAGGCTCAGTGAAATCGAATTCGCCGTGAAGATGCGGTGTACCCGCGGCTAGACGGAAAGACCCCGTGAACCTTTACTGCAGCTTGACATTGAACTTTGATCTTACTTGTGTAGGATAGGTGGGAGGCTTTGAAGTGGTGACGCTAGTTGCCATGGAGCCGTCCTTGAAATACCACCCTGGTAATATTGAGGTTCTAACTCTGCTCCCTGATCGGGAGCGAGGACCATGTCTGGTGGGTAGTTTGACTGGGGCGGTCTCCTCCTAAAGAGTAACGGAGGAGTACGAAGGTGCGCTCAGCGTGGTCGGAAATCACGCGTAGAGTATAAAGGCAAAAGCGCGCTTAACTGCGAGACCCACAAGTCGAGCAGGTACGAAAGTAGGTCTTAGTGATCCGGTGGTTCTGTATGGAAGGGCCATCGCTCAACGGATAAAAGGTACTCTGGGGATAACAGGCTGATACCGCCCAAGAGTTCATATCGACGGCGGTGTTTGGCACCTCGATGTCGGCTCATCTCATCCTGGGGCTGAAGCAGGTCCCAAGGGTATGGCTGTTCGCCATTTAAAGAGGTACGCGAGCTGGGTTTAGAACGTCGTGAGACAGTTCGGTCCCTATCTACCGTGGGCGCTGGAAATTTGAGAGGATCTGCTCCTAGTACGAGAGGACCAGAGTGGACGAACCTCTGGTGTACCGGTTGTGACGCCAGTCGCATCGCCGGGTAGCTATGTTCGGAAGGGATAACCGCTGAAAGCATCTAAGCGGGAAGCCTACCTCAAGATAAGATTTCCCTAGGACTTTATGTCCTCTAAAGAGCCGTTGAAGACTACGACGTTGATAGGTTGGATGTGGAAGTGCAGTGATGCATGAAGCTGACCAATACTAATTGCTCGTGAGGCTTGACTATACAACACCCAAGCAGTTGTATATAAAGCATCAATTGATTTCATATTGATCTAACGATCAGACGAAAACTTGATTTAGTTAAGCTAATCGGACAAACTACTGCGACTCAGATACATCTGTTAATACATTCTATTTGAAGAAAGCTAGGCAAACGAAGCGCAAGCAACGTAGATAAGACCATAGCGAGTAAGCATACCAGTTGTGCTGGCGACCATAGCAAGAGTGAACCACCTGATCCCTTCCCGAACTCAGAAGTGAAACCTCTTAGCGCTGATGGTAGTGTGGGGTCTCCCATGTGAGAGTAAGTCATCGCCAGCTCATTATTCC
>NZ_VPEG01000022.1:0-68312 GCF_013417275.1 Acinetobacter sp. YH16038
TACATTTGATTGTTGATGCACATGGCAATCCTATTGATTTCATGATTACCGATGGAACCACACATGATGTTAAAGTTGCGCCTGATTTAATATCAACATTAGATTTAAAAGAGACAAAAGTGGTATGCGCAGATAAAGGCTATGATTCAGAACCACTGCGTGAACAGATCAGGAAAACAGGGACTAAAGCGAATATACCAAAGAAAACGAATAGCCAATCGAACAATGACCATATGGACTGGTATTTATATAAAATCAGGCATTTAGTTGAAAATATGTTTTGTAGATTAAAGCAATTTAGAGGAATAGCTACTCGATATGACAAGCTCAAAAGAAATTATCAAAGTTCTGTTGCCTTAGCCTGTATATTTTTATGTCTACCTTTATAGGGTTAATTATGAACAGTAAGTGTCAACAGACCCTAATATAAATACAAATACTTATTCGTATAACTATTTTATTGGCACGCTTTGTGCTTATTAGAATTTGAGTCAAAGACGACTCTAAAGAAATTTGTAAGACGGCCAATGACGTCCGTTCTGATCGCATCTGGTGTGCAGCGATTCGCATAGCAGATAAGCCTATACGTTCAGTTCTGGAAGGAGATGGTGATGTCTTCAAATTTATATGAAAAGAAAGCAACAAAAATAAGTCTTTTGAATTTCAGCAGCGCAGCAATGAGAGCCTTCCATATGAGTTGGCTCGCGTTTTTTGTCTGCTTCTTTGCCTGGTTCGCCTGTGCACCGCTGATGCCTGTGATCGCGGGTGAATTCAGCTTAACCAAAGATCAAATCGCCAATATCAATATTGCAGCAGTCGCGATCACCATTCTGGTTCGACTGATTGTCGGTCCGCTATGTGACAAATATGGTCCACGGAAAACCTATACCGCATTACTCGTGCTCGGCAGTATCCCGGTTTTTGGTGTTGCCTCTGCGAATAGCTATGAATCTTTCCTGTTTTTCCGCTTACTGATTGGTGCCATTGGTGCCAGTTTCGTCATTACCCAATATCACACCAGCATCATGTTTGCGCCGAATGTAGTGGGTACAGCGAATGCAGCATCTGCAGGCTGGGGTAATGCCGGTGGTGGTGCGACTCAAGCTCTAATGCCATTACTTCTGGCTGCACTAGTAATGTTCGGTGTTGAACAGGCGATGGGCTGGAGAATTGCCTTAATTGTTCCAGGCCTGATGATGCTGATTGTCGGTGCCTTGTACTGGAAATTCACTCAGGACTGCCCACAAGGCAACTTTAAAGAACTGCGTGCAGCAGGAATTCAGGTTGGTAGCGAGAAAAAAGGTGGCATGGCAATTCTGATGCATGCTGCACGTAACTACCGTGTCTGGATTCTATTTGGCGCTTATGCGGCCTGTTTCGGTATCGAAATCTTCATTCATAACATCGTAGCCATGTACTACGTAGAAAACTTCAGCTTTGGTTTAAAAGAAGCAGGTATGACGGCCGGGATCTTCGGTCTGCTAGCCCTGTTTGCCCGTGCACTGGGTGGCATCGTTTCAGACAAAGTTGCCATCAAAAAAGGCCTGGACGGACGTACCAAAGTGCTGTTTGCCATGATCTTGATGGAAGGCTTATTCCTGATTTTATTCTCGCAAATGAACAGTGCCATGCTGGCCATCATCACCATGACTGTCTTCGCATTATTTACCCACATGGCATGTGGTGCAACGTATGCGCTGGTGCCATTTATTGACCGTGATGCTTTAGGTGGTGTGGCCGGCATTATCGGTGCAGGCGGTAACGTGGGTGCGGTCGCAGCAGGATTCTTACTTAAAGGCATGCTGGATATTCAAACCTGTCTGATGGCACTTGGCGGCCTGGTCGTGATTGCAGCAAGTTTTGTTCTGATGATTCGCTTCTCGGTTGAGCATAAGGCCAAAGAGCAAAAGCTATATGAAGAAGCTGTTCTTGAACGAAACAACCTGGCTTAAAACACAAGATACAAGATTTAGAAAATTTAGGAGAAGGAATATGAAACTGGTAATGATTGGCCATGGCATGGTAGGACACAAATTTATTGAATCTGTGCTTGAGCATGCGGGTGATGACGTTGAAATCACGATTCTGGCAGAAGAGCCGCGTCTGGCTTATGACCGTGTTCATTTAACTGAATATTTCACTGGAAAATCAGCCAAGGATTTAACCCTTTGCCGTAACGACTTTGCAGATGCGTATGGAATTGATCTGCGTTTAAGTACCAAAGCGACTGCAATCGATACTGTTAATAAAACAGTCACCACTAATCATGGCGATGTGATTGCTTATGACAAACTGGTTTTAGCTACCGGCTCCTATGCTTTTGTTCCACCAATTCCAGGCAACGACCGTGAAAACTGCTTTGTTTACCGTACCATTGAAGATCTGGATGCAATCCGTGCAGCAAGTCTGAATGCCAAAAACGGTGTCGTGATTGGTGGCGGGTTGCTGGGTCTAGAAGCTGCTAAAGCCCTGCGTGACCTGAATCTGGAAACTCACGTGGTTGAGTTTGCACCACGCTTGATGGCAGTACAGATTGATGACCTAGGCGGTAAAGTGCTACGTACCAAAATCGAAGATCTAGGCGTTAAAGTCCATACCCAAAAAGCAACTTCGTCTATTGAAGACGGCGTAAATGCTAAACATGTGATGAAGTTTGGTGATGGTGCCGAGCTGGAAACTGACATCATTCTGTTCTCTGCAGGGATCCGTCCACGTGATGAGCTAGCACGTCAAAGTGGGCTGGCGATTGGTGAGCGCGGTGGTATCGTGATCAATGATTACTGCCAGACATCAAATCCGGACATTTACGCAATTGGTGAATGTGCGCTGTGGAATAACAAGATTTTTGGTCTGGTTGCGCCCGGCTATGACATGGCACGTATTGCTGCGAAACATGTCCTACAAGAAGAATGTGCAGCATTTGCTGGCGCAGACATGAGCACCAAGCTGAAACTGATGGGTGTGGATGTTGCATCAGTTGGCGATGCACATGCCATGACACCAGGTTCACTGAGCTACTTCTATGCAGATGAAGCAGCGCAGATCTACAAAAAAATCGTAGTTAATGCTGAAAAAACCAAACTGCTCGGTGCAGTGCTGGTCGGTTGTGCCAAAGAATATAACGACCTGCTGCAAATGATGCTAAATGGTCTGGAAATCCCGGAAAATCCGGAAAGCCTGATCATGCCGGGCTTTGATCAAGCGACTGCAAAAGCAGGCGGTAGCGGTGTAGATCTGCTCCCAGACAGCGCAACGATCTGTTCATGTAATAACGTATCTAAAGCGGATATCTGTTCAGCGATTGCCGATGGTTCAACTTCACTAGGCGCTCTGAAAAAATGCACCAAAGCAGCTACTGCATGTGGTGGTTGTGCACCTTTAGTCACTCAAGTATTGAAGTCTGAACTGCAACGCCAAGGCGTGACAGTGAATAACCATCTGTGTGAACACTTTGCTTATTCACGCCAAGAGCTGTATCACCTGGTGCGCGTCAATGAGATCAAAACTTTTGATGACCTGATCCAGCAACATGGTCATGGTCTGGGCTGTGATATCTGTAAGCCAACAGTGGCCAATATTCTTGCATCTTGCTGGAACGACTTTGTCCTGAAACCAAGCCATGCCGGCCTGCAAGACAGTAACGATTACTACCTCGGTAACATTCAAAAAGATGGTACTTACTCTGTCGTTCCTCGTATGGCAGGTGGTGAAGTCACTCCAGATGGTCTGATCGTCATTGGTCAAATTGCTAAAGAATATGGTCTGTACACCAAATTGACTGGCGGCCAGCGTGTCGATATGTTTGGTGCGCAACTGCATCAATTACCAGAAATCTGGGAAAAACTGATCAATGCCGGTTTTGAATCGGGGCATGCTTACGGTAAATCGCTGCGTACCGTGAAATCTTGTGTGGGTAGCACCTGGTGCCGCTATGGTGTGGATGATTCTGTGGGCTTGGCGATCTATCTGGAAAACCGCTACAAAGGCTTACGTTCTCCACACAAACTGAAAATGGCGGTATCTGGCTGTACCCGTGAATGTGCCGAAGCACAAAGCAAAGACGTCGGTGTGATTGCCACTGAAAAAGGCTGGAACCTGTATGTCTGCGGTAACGGCGGTATGAAACCACGCCACGCGGAACTGCTGGCATCAGATCTGGATACACAAACTTTAGTCCGCTATATCGACCGTTTCTTCATGTTCTATATCCAGACTGCAGACCGTCTGCAACGTACTTCAGTATGGCGCGACAATCTCGAAGGTGGCCTGGATTATCTGAAAGATGTCGTTGTGAATGACTCACTTGGTTTGGCAGCGGAATTAGAACGCCGTATGGAGCATGTGGTGGGCACTTATCAGGATGAATGGCGTACTGCAGTTGAAGATCCAGAAGTCCGTAAACGTTTCAAAACCTTTATTAATGCCAAGGCTGAACAGCAAAACGATCCGCATGTTCAATTTACTGAAGTGCGCGGTCAGATCCGTCCAAAAACTGAAGCTGAACGCAATGCCAGCCGTATTCCGGTAGTCGAAGCCTGATTCAAAGAATAAAGGAGCGAGAATATGACAATTTTAAAAAATATGAATGAACTGAATTGGGTTGAAGTGTGTGCACTGGATGACATTACGCCAAATACGGGTGTCGCTGCATTGGTGGAAGATCAGCAAATTGCTTTGTTTCGTGTGGGTAATGAAAAGCGTATTTACGCTTTAAGCAATCAGGATCCATTTAGCAAAGCATTTGTGATGTCACGTGGAATTTTGGGTGACCTGCAAGGCGAGCGTGTTGTCGCTTCACCAATTTACAAGCAACATTTCAGTCTGGCGACTGGCCGCTGTCTGGAAGATAAAGATCAAAAACTGCTGGTATTTCCAAACAAAATTGAAAATGGCAAGGTGTTCATTAGCCCAGTGCCACAAAAAACCTATATCACCAATAACGGTGTTTCACCGGAAAAAATGAAACTGGTACTGGTCGGTAATGGTCTGGCAGGCATGCGTTGTCTGGAAGACCTGCTGGATATGGCACCAGACCGTTATGAAATTACTGTGATTGGTGAAGAGCCGTGGGGTAACTACAACCGCATCATGCTGTCGCCAGTGCTTTCTGGCGAGAAAACCATTGATGACATCATGCTGCATCCACATGCCTGGTATGCCGACAAAGGTATTCGTCTGATTGCAGGTGATCCTGCGATTCGTATCGACCGTCCGCGTAAGCAGGTTTATACCGAAAAAGGCGAAGTGATCAGTTATGACCGTTTGATTCTGGCGACGGGTTCCAAGCCATTCGTTCCGCCAATTCCAGGCAGTGACTTAAAAGGCGTACTCAGCTTCCGCGACATTTATGATGTGAACAACATGCTGGACTACTGCAAAACCAAGAAAAATGCGGTGGTGATTGGTGGCGGTCTACTAGGTCTGGAAGCTGCTTATGGCCTGCAACAGCAAGGCATGAATGTCACAGTATTGCATCTGATGGATCGCATCATGGACCGTCAGTTGGACAGTAAAGCCAGCCAGATGCTGAAAACTGCGATTGAACAGAAAGGCATCACCATTCTGACTGAAGCGAATACCGAATGCCTGATTGGTGAAGAAGGTCATGTGACCCAAGTGAAACTCAAAGATGGCACCGTGCTGGCTGCTGATTTGGTGGTCTTTGCAGTTGGTATTCGTCCAAATATCGCATTGGCGCAAAGTGCTGGTCTGCGTTGTAATCGCGGTGTGCTGGTAAATGACACCATGCAGACTTTTGACCCAAGTATTTATGCGGTGGGTGAATGTATCGAGCACCGTGGTCAAACCTTTGGTCTGGTTGAACCACTTTGGGGCCAGGCGTTCATTTGTGCATCACATCTGGCCGAGCATGGCAGCTTGACCTTTAAAGCGCCGACGGTTCCGACTCAGCTGAAAGTGAGTGGTTGTGATGTGTTCTCTGCAGGTGACTTCGAACCAAAAGATGATTTTGAAGATATCGTACTGAATGATGAAAAGCGTCAGATCTATAAACGCATTATTATTCAAAAAGATAAAGTCATTGGTGCGGTGCTGTTTGGTGATACGGAAGACGGTACCTGGTATGCCGAACTGATTGCAGATCAAACCCCAATTGCAACGATTCGTAACAAGCTGCTTTTTGGTCGGGATTTTGCATTAAAGAAAGCAGGGTAAAAAATCAATTTGTCATGGTGAAACCAAGATCCGCGGAAACGTCATCCGCAACTGTTTGAGCCAAGACAAAATATGAAAATGAATGTTTCTGCGACCTTTTTGATACATGCCGGATGAGGGCGAGTTTTGCGGATCTTACGCCACAGTGTGGCTCAGGTTTTGCCTACTTTTCCCGAAAGAAAAGTAGGTCGAACCGAAGGTTGATCCAAATAAATGAGTTGCATTGAAAAGACACCGTTGTAATGAACCTTTTTTGAAAAGAATTAAATTGTGTTTCAACTCCTAAGGAGCATCCATGAACAGTATTCCCGTTGTGGAAATTGAAAGCTCCACAGAATTAAAAACTAAAACCACACAGACCACGTGCCCATATTGCGGCGTGGGTTGTGGTGTGACTGCACATGTAACGCCGACCATATCAGGTCCGAAAGTGACTGTTGAAGGCGATGCCAATCATCCTTCTAATTACGGTAAGCTGTGTATTAAAGGCAGTAATTTGGCCGATACCCTAGGACTTGAAACTCGTTTACTACATCCAATGCTGGGTCGTAAAGATCAGCGTGAAGTCACGAGTTGGGATACTGCAGTTTCGTCCATTGCCAATAAATTCCAACAATATATCGACCAGTATGGTCGTGACAGTATTGCCTTTTATGTTTCCGGTCAGCTGCTGACCGAAGACTATTATGTAGTGAATAAATTCGTCAAAGGCTATCTTGGTACTGCAAACATCGATACCAATTCACGTCTGTGTATGTCTTCAGCTGTTGCTGCACATAAACGAGCTTTTGGCGAAGATTTGGTTCCAGCCAGCTACGAAGATTTCGAACATACTGACATGGTGGTACTGGTCGGTTCCAATACCGCTTGGTGTCATCCAGTGCTGTATCAGCGCATTATGAAAGCCAAGGAACAGCGCGACCTGTTTGTGGTCGTGGTTGATCCGCGTTTTACCAGTACCTGTGAAGCAGCAGATCTACACCTACCAATTCTGCCAGGTCAGGATGTGGCGCTGTTTAATGGCTTATTGCAGTACCTCTGGAAAAATAGTCACGCAGACCAAGAATTTATTGCTCAACATACACAAGGCTTGGAGCAAGCCTTAGTACAAAGTGAAGCTGAGTCTCCGATTCAAGAAGCTGCTCAACGTACCGGTATTGCAGTCGAGAAACTGCAAACTTTTTATCAGAAATTCGCCGAAACTGAAAAAGTTATGACCCTGTTTTCAATGGGGGTCAATCAGTCTTCGCAAGGGGTGAATAAAGCCAACAGCATTACCAATTGTCATCTATTAACAGGCAAAATTGGTAAATTGGGCGCAGCGCCATTTTCCATGACTGGTCAGCCAAATGCGATGGGAGGGCGTGAAGTCGGTGGTCTGGCCAATATGCTGGCTGCACATCTGGATTTAGAAAATTCGGGACATCAGCAGTTGGTACAAAGCTTCTGGCAAAGTCCAACCATCGCGACTCAGGTTGGCCTCAAAGCAGTCGATTTATTCCAAGCCGTTGAAAGTGGCAAGATTAAAGCGATCTGGATTATGGCAACTAATCCGGTAGTCAGCTTACCAGATGCCGATCAGGTTAAACGTGCCCTGGACAAATGTGAATTCGTGGTGGTGTCTGATATCTGTCAGGACACGGATACCACACAATATGCTGATGTCTTGTTACCCGCTTTAGGTTGGGGTGAAAAAGATGGCACCGTGACCAATTCGGAACGTCGTATTTCACGTCAGCATGCATTTTTGGATGCACCGGGTGAAGCCAAAGCGGACTGGTGGGCCATTGCTCAAGTGGCAAAACACATGGGCTTTAATGGCTTCGATTTCCAGAATAGTTATGAAATCTTTAAGGAGCATGCAGGGCTTTCTGCCTATCAGAATGCCGAACTGCATAAACGTACAGACACCTCATATTTCCGTTATTTCAACCTGCAAGGTTTAAGCAATTTAACTGCAGAAGAATATGATGAACTGGATCCGGTGCAATGGCCAGTTTGGGATAAGCAGCAAGATGCGAAATCTGTCGCCCGGTTATTTGCTCAAGGCCAGTTCAGTCATGCGGATGGCAAAGCCAAGTTTATTGCCACCACAGCGATTGATCCGGTAAATCAGGTTTCCAGTGAGTATCCTTTAATTCTCAATACCGGCCGGATCCGGGATCAGTGGCACACCATGAGCCGTACCGGTCTCTCTGCCAATTTAAGTACCCATCGTGCTGAGCCGTATTGTGAAATTCATCCACATGATGCCTTGAAATATGGGATTCAGGATGGTGAATTGGTTGAGGTGAAATCGCAGTGGGGCAATTGTGTCTTGCGTGCGACTATTAGTGACAATATCCGCCGTGGACAGGTCTTTGCCCCGATTCACTGGAATGATCAGGTCGCATCCGATGCGCGTATTGGCAAACTGGTGAATCCGGTAGTGGATGCTATTTCGGGTGAGCCAGAATTCAAGCATACTCCGGTTATCATCCATCCATTTTATAGCCAGTGGCAAGGCGTATTTTATGTGCGTCAAGGCTTTGAAAAAATCGTACAGCCGTCGATTGAAGCCACCGTGTGGTGGACTAAAATCACTACCAGCAAGGCAGTACGTTATGAACTGGCAGACCGGAAGAAATTTAGCTACACCACTGAGCATTTAAAAGAATTATTGCCATTTCAGGATGAAAGTTTTGAATGGCTGAATCTTGAAGATCAGACCGCCCACATCAGTCATAGCGTGATACTTCAGGATGGTCATGTGATTGCCAGTCTATATATTGCACCGAAGGCCTTATTGCCGGACCGTGACTGGGTGGCAAGTCTGTTTAAACGTGAACGTTTAAGTGCTATGCACCGTAAAGCCTTACTTGCCGGACAACCAATGTCGATGGCAAATAATGAAGGTCCACTGGTGTGTAGCTGTTTTAAAGTCGGTAAAAACCGCATCATTGAAACCATTAAAACTAAAAATATTACGGATGAAAAACAGGTGACCGCATGTTTAAAAGCCGGAGGGAATTGTGGTTCGTGTTTACCTGAAATCCGTGGCCTGATTAAAACATGTCAATTGGAGACGGTAGAATGAAAAAAGGAGCCGAGAGAGAAAATAATAAAACAGCCTATCCGCATACTGATCTGGTGATCCTGGCGGGTGGACAGGCAAGACGCATGAATGGCATCAACAAACTGTTGCAGAAATTCGATGACCAGATTCAGCTGATCAAGATTCACCAACAGCTGAAATCGAATGTTGCACAGGTCTGGATTAACAGCCATCGCGACTATTCCATTTACCAGAAACTTATTCCCAGTGTTCATTATTATCAAGATGATGAGCCGGGCTTTCAGGGGCCGTTAATGGGCATGAAAAGTGCCTGGTCGCATGTGCAGTCGGATTATGTACTGTTTGTCCCTTGTGACGTAACTTATATTCCTTCCAAAGTATTGCTCAAGTTACACCAGGCTCTAGCCAAAAATAGTCTGGCTCAAGTGGCCTATGTGGAAATTAACGGCAAGCCACTTTATCCATTTTGTCTGGTCAAATGCAGCAGTCTGGCAACCCTGAACTTACATCTTGAACAGGAACAGCGCAGTCTTAAACACTGTTTTGCTGATTTGCACGCACAAGTGGCACGTTTTAAAAATCGTGCGCTATTTTTTCACAGTATTAACTCACTGGATGAACTGCAACAGTATCAACAGCTCAAATTTCTGCACTAAAAACTGAATATTTTGCTTTTGGCACAAAGTTGGAACACTTATTGCAAATCTAATTATTACAAGATTGGGCGATTTGAGTTTCGCGCACTGCATATGTGCAACAACCCGCCCAATGCCTGAAGATGGATGTTCAACATGAATATGATGACACAGCTTAAAAATGATGCCTTGTTTGTCGATCAGTTCGGTCGTGGCAAGCGCAAGCTAAGGATTTCAGTGACTGATCGCTGTAATTTTAAATGTGTTTATTGTATGCCTGAACATCCGGAATGGATGAAAAAACACGATCTTCTTAGTTTTGAAGAGCTGTATCAATTTTGCGATTTTATGGTGCGTCATGGCATCCAGTATATCCGCATTACTGGTGGTGAGCCGTTAATGCGTCAGGGCGTAGTGCATTTTGTTGAACAACTGCAAGCGCTGAAAAAGCTGGGACTACAACGCATTTCCATGACTACGAATGCGCATTACTTAAAACAATATGCACAGGCCTTAAAGCAGGCGGGACTGGATGACCTGAATATTAGTTTGGACAGTCTGGATGCTGATCAGTTTAAACAGCTGACTCAAAAAGATTTGGCACCTGTGCTGGAAGGAATTCAGGCAGCACAAGTCGCTGGATTAGCGATTAAGATCAATACCGTATTGATGCAGGGTATCAATGATGATCAGATCCTGCCATTGGCGCGCTGGTCAGTTCAGCAAAACATTGTCCTGCGCTTTATCGAATTTATGCCACTTGATGGTGATCACAATTGGTCTACTGAGCATGTAGTCAGTGAACAATACATTTTAGAAACTTTGGCGACTGAATTTACGCTCACTCAAAAAACTAATAATTCTGCCCAATCAGCTTCGGAACCCGCACGCCAGTATCTGATTGATGGCCATCCGATTGGAATTATTTCAACCATTACCAATTCATTTTGTGGCAGCTGCGACCGCTTGCGATTGACTGCACAAGGTGAATTTTATAACTGCCTGTTTGCACCTCAAGGTTTGAATCTTAGAAAGGAAATCAAATCACTAAATGCATCTGTCGCTCTAAGTGAGTTGAATTTGTATGGTGCTTTATCCCGCTATATCTGGAACAAAGAACAGGGCTTTCATGCCATAGAGCAGCGCTTGAAAAATCAAAGTATGAATCAAAACAGCCGCAAAATTAGTATGCACATGATAGGAGGCTAAGATGTCACAGATCAGAATCAGAATTGAAGCCTTCGGTGCGGTAGAACGACAGTTACCGCAAAATCTCGAAATTATCTGCAAATCTCAAAGTACCGTATCTGAAGTTTTAAATCAGGTGAGCCAAGATTATCCTGATGCATTTGGCATGATTGAACGCTGTGCCTGTGCTATAGGTGAAGACATCATTTCACGTCAGACACTTCTTAATACTGACAGTACTTTGATGCTGTTGTCACCTGTAGCAGGAGGCTGAAATGAGCGAATTCAAGCAATTTTCTAGGATACAAGAAACTGCTTTAAATCTAGAAAGTTTTGATCCGATCCAGTCTTTTCCTGAATGTGGTGGAGTCGGCGTATTTATCGGAACGGTACGCAATCACCATGAAGGTAAAGCGGTCAAGGCATTGAAGTACACCGCTTATGCACCTGTTGCAGAAAAAATGATTCGCCAGATTGAACAGGAAATCCAGGCCAAATACGGCGTGTCCTATGTGCGGGTAATTCATCGAATTGGGGCATTAGATATTGGTGAAAAAGCCATCATTGCGATTGCTTATGCTGCACATCGACGTGAAGCTTTTGCCGCTTGTGAGGAAGCAGTGGAACGGGTTAAACATGAAGTGCCAGTCTGGAAAGAAGAGTTTTATATGGATGGCAGCAGTCAATATGTTGAGGGATGTTGTATCCGTAAAGATGTAGAAACTGCTCACACACATCGTCATTCAAAGCATTCAGATGAGACGCATCAACATTGCAATCATGCAAAAGAGAATACGCCATTAATTTATCAATGGCCGATATAAGTCAGAACAGATACACGTTTTAAGAAGAAATGAACTATAGGAACATGCAATGAAAAATGTCGGGATGAAAGCAGAAAGTTATCGGACTGCAGTAGCTACAGGGCTTCTGCATGCACCGCCACATTGCATTGAATTATTACGGAATGGCGATACAGAAAAGGGTGATGCACTAAAGACAGCTCGTATCGCCGGGATTTTAGGGGCTAAACGTACTGATGAACTGATTCCACTTTGTCATCCCTTACCAATTTATCGTGCAGATGTAGAATATGAACTGTTTGATGCACATGTCGAAATTATTGCCACAGTAGAAACTATTGGTCCAACTGGTGTGGAAATGGAAGCCTTGACTGCCGTTAGTCTGGCTGGATTAACTTTATACGACATGCTCAAACCACATTGTGAACCGGAAGATCTATGTCTGGATCAATGTAAATTGCAAAAGAAAAAAGGCGGTAAATCGCATTTTACCCGTGTCTTAAAAGAAGCCTTGCCAGCAGCCATCATTGTGCTTTCAGATACGGTCGCTGCTGGTAAAAAACCGGATACAGCAGGGCAAAATGTCCTGGAAATATTACAAGAAGCCAATTTTGAAAATATTGCCTATCAGGTAATCCCAGACGACCCTGAACAGTTATTGGCACTAGTTGAACAGCAAAAAAATGACTATCCATTGATCCTGACTGTAGGTGGAACAGGCTTGGGTCCTAAAGATTTAACCGTTGAAACTTTACAGCCTTTACTGAAACGGGAAATTCCTGGACTCATGGAAGCTTCACGCAGTTTCGGCCAGAAACGCACGCCGTATGCAGCTTTAAGTCGTGGCGTTGCGGGCTATATTGATAACAGTTTGGTAATGACTTTACCGGGCAGCCGACAAGGGGCTAAAGAATCTTTAATTGCTGTACTACCAGCGTTGGTACATTTATTTGATGTGCAGAAAAATATTCCACATCAAGGTGGTTATCAATAATGTCTGGATGCGGAGCAGAACATGGTCTGATTACAGTAGATCAGGCTTTAGAATTAATTTTGCAGCATACTCAAGTGTTAGCAACTGAACGATTGAAGTTGAATCAGGCCTTAAATCGTTATCTGGCAGAGGATATTTATTCTGGGATTAATCTACCGTTATTTTCGCAAAGTGCCGTAGATGGTTATGCATTGTGTACCCAATCTGCAATTGAACCAGAACGCGAATTCCAACTGATTGGTGAAATTCGGGCGGGACAACAGGGTGAACTGCAACTTCAGGATGGTCAGGCAGTCAGGATTTTTACTGGCGCTAAAATTCCGCTTGGGACTACTACGGTCGCACGTCAGGAAATTGTTCAAGTGATTGATTCATCCAAAATCAAAATTATGGAACAGCTCAGCGCTCATGCCGATATTCGCGATGTGGGCGAAGAAATTTCAGTCGAGCAATTATTGGCCAATAAAGGTCAACAGCTGTCAGTCGGTGCAATTGCCTCTTTAAGCATGGCGGGAATCAATACTGTTGAGGTTTTTCAATATTCTAAAGTGGCTGTGGTCATTACAGGTGATGAAGTTGCTGAAAGTATAGAAGACTTTGTAGCGGGTAAAATCTTTGATGCCAACGGTCCCTTGATTGAAGCCTGGTTTCAGCAAGCCGGGCAGCAGGTTGAAATTTTTCATGTTGCAGATACTGAGGCGGCAGTACGGAATCTCATTCAAGAATTATCAGCAAGCTATGACCTGATTTTAACCACAGGCGGTGTATCTGTCGGAGATTATGATTTCATTCGGCCTGTAGCACTAGATTTAGGCTTTGAACAGATATTCTGGAAAGTAAAACAGAAGCCGGGCAAGCCGATGTTCTTTGCCCAGCTACAGCGAAATGATAGTTCACATTGTTATCTGCTGGGTTTGCCGGGAAATCCCGCAGCAGTGTATGTCGGCATGCAGATCTACACCGCAACTTTATTAAATGCCTTACAAGGCCACAAATCTCAGCCGAACTGGTTTAATGCTGTACTCACCCATGATCTGAAAATGGATACCAGAGAGCGCTTTTTAAGAATGTCCGCCAGTTTTGAGCAATCGGTTTTACGAGTTAAAAGTCTGTCCAAACAGCAATCACATATGCTGAGCAATCTCATGCAGGCTAATTGTCTGGTTCGAATTCCGGCAGGAAAAAGCCTGAAAGAAGGGGATATTGTTCAAGGCTTATTTATTCACTGATGAGGGTAGATGCACATGAAAAAATCTCTGTTTTTATTCATGTGCATTGCCATGATGTTTTCATCAGTCCATGCAGGAACAGTGAAGGTTTACGCGGCAGCGAGTCTAAATAATGCTGTGACCGAAATTTCCAGAATTTACCAAGCTCAACATCCGCAAACTAAGATTATTTCCGTATTTGGTGCATCTTCTGCTTTAGCCAAACAGATCGAAGCAGGAGCCAGCAGCGATCTATACTTTTCAGCTGATCAGGACTGGATGAATTATCTGGTACGAAAGAAACTCATAAATCCCAGTTCAGTTCATCCCATCCTGTTAAACCAATTAGTGACGATCAGCCCAAAACATCTGAATATTCATTTTAAACCCCAATCTAATTTTAATTTTGCCCAATCTTTTAAAGGTTATGTATGTACCGGGCAAATGGAGTCAGTGCCTGCCGGGAAATATGCCAAGCAAAGTCTGACCCAACTGAACTGGTTAAATGGCTTGAAAGGACGAATTGTTGGAACGGATGATGTACGCTCGGCTTTGGCTTTCGTCGAACGCGGTGAATGTGAAGTGGGGATTGTCTATAAAACTGATGCCTTGATCAGCCGAAAAGTAAAAATCATCGGTACTTTCCCAGCAAATTTACATAGTCCGATTATTTATCCTTTAGCTTTGACATGGCAAGGCGCACAGAATAAAGAAGCAGTGCAATTTGAACAATTTATACAAAAAAGTGCGCAGGCTAAAGCCATCTTTCAAAAATATGGATTTAGGCTGAACCCCTAGACAATGGCTGGAGAAATAACTGCAAGATGTTAAGTCCAGAAGAACTCAGTGCGCTCTACCTGTCTGCCAAGGTGGCCAGCTTTGCGACCTTATTCTGTTTACCTTTTGCAGTAGCATTGGCTTGGGTTTTGGCCAGATATGAATTTCGGCTTAAGTTTCTGGTCGAAGCATGTTTGCAATTGCCGATGGTGCTGCCACCTGTGGTTTTGGGTTATCTGCTTCTGATACTGTTTGGTAATCAAGGCATGATTGGCCAATATCTCAATACACTCGGATTGCAACTGGCATTTAACTGGAAAGGGGCGGTATTGGCCTCGATGATTGTGGCATTTCCGCTGATGGTGCAACCGATCCGTTTGTCATTTCAGCTTATGAACCAGCAACTCGAACATATCGCAGGTTCATTGGGCGCAGCACCGTGGAAAGTGTTTTGGAGTATCAATTTACCTCTGGCGATTCCCGGTATGCTGATTGGCAGCATCTTATGTTTTAGCCGCAGTCTGGGTGAGTTTGGTGCCACCATTACTTTTGTGGGAAATATTCCGGATGAAACCCGCACTATTCCCATCGCAATTTATTCCTTACTGCAACAACCGAATGGTGAAGAAATGGCGATGCGTCTGGTGGTTTTATCTATTTTTTTGGCATTTACTGCCTTAATTGCCAATTATTTTATTTTGCAAAACTATCAACGGAAATTAGGAGGCTGAAATGTTGAAGTGTGATTTTCAATATCAACAAGCCGATTTCGAGTTGAATATTAAACTGGAAATATCGCAGCAACTATTGGGGATCGTCGGTGCATCTGGAAGCGGAAAAAGTACTTTACTCAAAAATATTGTTGGACTATTAAAACCTGATCAAGGATATATTCAGTTTAAACATCAAGATTTAATCAATACAGAAAAGAAAATTAATATTCCAATGCATCAGCGCAAAATTGCATTAGTTTTCCAGAATGCTTTGCTGTTTCCACATATGAATGTGCAGCAGAACCTATGTTATGCAGAAAAACTGATATCTAAAGCAGATCGAAAATTCAAGTTTGAAGACATCGTAGAATTATTAGAATTAAAACCTTTAATATATCGTAGAGCACACCAACTCTCAGGTGGGGAAGCACAGCGTGTCTCTATTGGTCGAGCATTATTGTCTTCACCAAATTTGTTGCTACTAGATGAACCTTTAACGGGCCTAGATCAGCAGTTAAAACAGCAGATTTTACCGTTCCTAAAACGGATCAAAGACGAGCTAAATCTACCGATGATTTATGTGACTCATCATTTAGAAGAATTAGCTTACTTAGAAGCCGAAACTGTACAGCTCAAAAAGGGCATATTAATCAGGAACTGATTAACTCCAGCTGATTGAGTCGGGCAGGTTTTGCATAGTAAAAACCTTGCAGATAATCACAATGATGTGACTTTAAACACTCAGCCTGTTCAGGATTCTCAATTCCTTCCGCAACGACTTCCAGATCCAGCTTATGCGCTAGGGTAATCATGGCTTCAATAATGGCCTCATCTCGTGGATTGCCAGGTAAATGCTGAACAAAGCTACGATCCAGTTTGATTTCATCGATCGGAAGACTACGTAAATAACTTAAACTCGAATAACCAGTGCCAAAGTCATCTACCGAAACTTTAATGCCCAAAGCCCGGACATTTTTTAAGATCTCAATGGACTTATCACCGCTGGCAATCAGCATGCTTTCAGTCACTTCGAGTTTTAGTAACTCATGCGGGAATTCAATTTCCGCTAATAATTGCTGGAGATCACTCAGGAATCCACTTCTTTTAAACTGTAAAGGAGATAGATTGACGGCAACCGAAATTTGAGTCTCATGCTGCATATTCCAGGCTTTAACTTCCTCACAAGCCTGTCTAAGTACCCATTCGCCAATTGAGACGATTTGCCCGGTCCTTTCTGCAAAAGGAATGAAATCGGCAGGAGAAATAAAGCCTTTTTCTGGATGTTGCCAGCGGATCAAAGCTTCCAGACATTTGACCTTGCCCGTTTCACTGTCCAGAATCGGCTGATAAAACAGTTTAAACTGCTGTTCATGCAGAGCGACCATCAGTTCATGACGAAGCTGTACATAATCTACCTTCGGTAAAGGCTCTTTCGTGAAATTATACCAGTGCCAAGTATTACCCCCTTCGGCATTAGCATCACGCATGGCATCCTTGGCTGCATTGATAAACTGCTTAACGCATTTGATGTCGGGATCAGCATCAGCGACACCGATACTTGCACTCAGGTGAATGTCGTAACCATCTACGTGAAAAGGTTGAGATAATCCGGCGATGATTTCTTCGGCACGTACAGCAACTTGCTTGAGATCATTCATTTGAGTTAATAAAATTGCAAACTCATCTCCTGAAAATCTGGAAATTACATCTTCCGGCTGCAGGTTTTGGCTCAGACGATTGCCCACCAGTTTTAAAATTTTATCGCCAATATCATGACCGAGGCTTTGATTCAAAGGTTCAAAATCATCCAGATCCAGATATAAAAGCACTAGATTTGCAGAACCACTCTGCGCTAGATGCAGTTTTTCCTGAACCACTTCTTCAAACAGCTTATTGTTGATAAAGCCGGTTAAATGGTCATGTGATTCCTGATAAGCGATTAGTTCTTGCTGGGCAACATGCTGACTCACATCCTGTTGAATGGCAATGAAATGAGTGCACTTATGATTTTCATCAAAGACTGGACCTAGGTTTAGCTTGTTCCAGAACCAGTGTCCATCCTTACGATAATTTTTCAGGACAATCTTGATTTCAGATTTATTCTGAATGGCTTCGCTGATTTGCTGGACGCTTTCCGCGGAAGTATCAGATCCCTGCAAGATGCGGCAATTTTTTCCTTTGAGTTCTTCCAGGCTATAACCGGTAATCTGCTCAAAGGCCGGATTAACATATTCAATAGGCTGGTCATTTTCTGCCGAAGTTAAAATAATGCCATGCGGATTTGCATCGACACTACGTTTCATTAATCGCAGCATTTCATTGTTTTGATAGCGTTCAGTTATATCGCGTGCCACGCTAAAAATACCGACAATTTCACCATTCACTTTAATTGGCAAAAAAGTTAAATCGAGCCAGTATTTCTGTCCTGCCGAGTTATGTGCCTGAACTTCAAGGTGTCCAGTCAGACCATGCTTGGCCTGCTCAAAGGCTTCTAAGGCAAGAGGGCGATGTTCAGGTTCAATAAAATGGTCAATTTTAGTTCCGATATGCGATTTAACACCAACTTCGTTAAAAAATTTGGTGGCCAGGTTGGCATCTACAATATTGCCGTCCAGATTATGCTCAAAAATTGCATCGGGATGAAAAGAGAAAAATGACTGATATTTATCTTTGAGATGATTTCGTTTTTTGCGTTCTTCATACAGCTCAAAGGTTAAGGCGATCAGCGAAGCTGCATATTGCAGCAGGTCAATTTCATTTGGAGTAGGGGACTTAATCGAACGATAATAAGTACCAAAAGAGCCAAAAAGTTTGCCACTCCCATTGGCAATTGGTACGGACCAGCAAGCTCTTAAACCATTTTGTTTAACCAGATCTTTATATGCGACCCAGTTCGGATCATTGAGTAAATTCTCACAGACCACTAAACGACGATGATATGCAGCTGCACCACACGCGCCTACATTCGGGCCGATTTTTAGATCTTTTAAAGCGTCTATATATTCTCTGGAAAAATAGGATGGTTCTTTTATTAAGTTAAGCGTTTGTTCCTGTTCCGAATACAACATGAAAGATACCAGTGCATCCGGGATTTTATCCCCTAACCATTCGGTAATCGCATCTATGATATCCTCTAAGGCAGCAGCTTGACCAATCAGATTAAAAATCTCTTGGCTGGTGCCTCCATTATAAAAAGAAGTCATATTGTATCCTTAAGTATAAACCTCTATATAAACCTAGAAGTATTAGAGAAATTATACTGTTTTTTTGAATAAAAGATCTAAACCCCATAACACAATAACAAAATAATATATTTAAATTATCTACTTAATAACTGTATAAAAATATTATAACTGAGCACTTTTTTCACCTGTCACCACACGATTTCTCCCTAAATGTTTGGCTTGATATAAATTCGTATCTGCTTGTTTTAAAACTTCTTTGATATCAGACGAAGTTAAAGGCCAGTGTGCAATACCGAGTGAAGCAGTGACTATTCCTACTTCAAGTAAATAAGTCGATGCCAGTTTATGTCTTAATCTTTCAGCGATTTTAGTTGCATGTGAAATCTCTTTGACTGGCGCAAGAATAATAAATTCTTCACCACCAACGCGACAGCAAATATCCTGTTCACGAAAACTTTCCCGAATAAATCCGGCAACTTTGGTTAATACCACATCACCCATATCATGCCCATGACGATCATTAATTTTCTTGAAATAGTCAATATCCAAAACCACCACAGCAAAATAAGTTTTATTGCTAATTAAATCATTTAAAAATAGTTCAAAGCCACGACGATTATAAAAGCCGGTTAAAGGATCGGTTAAAGTATCCTGTTTAAGTTCTTCAATCTCCTGATTAAAAACGTTTACACTAGATAATAGGGATCTCTTGAATTTAAAAACTTCAAAATACCAAGGCGTAATATGATTAATCTTTTCAGTGATACCTGGATCATTCAAATGACTTGCCATTTTGGCAAGATCATTTAATGGAGAGGTAATAGATTTTGAAATACGCCAGATGATTAAAAAGATAATAATATAGATAACAAAAATTGTGCCAATCACTTTGTAGGCAAGAAGACGGGCTTGGGCGAATAAATCTTCTGTAGGCTGCTGAAACACCACGGTCCAGTTAGTCGTAGGAATTTTTGCAAAACTTGCTAGTTCGCTAACTCCCATATCGTTGTTTAATTTTATTTTACCTGAGCTATGAGACTCCATATAAGCTAAACCGGTATTGTGTTGGAATGTTTTTCCAATTCTCTCTCTTTCTGGATGATAAATAATTTTATGTTCTTTATCAAAAACATATAAGTAGCTATTTTTATAACCATAATTTTCGCTTAAAAGTGTCTTTAATAAGGATTCTTCATGTAAATAGATAAACCCTGCAATAAAGCCTTGGTATTTATTATTCTGATCAAAGATGGGAAAACTAACCAGGACGACCAGATTACCTTTTAATGAATAATAGGGTGAGGAAATATAAGGCTTCTTTGATTCGAGTGATTTGCTAAAGCCCAAAGACCGGATAATCGCAACTTTATCTAATTTCAAGATTTCAGGCGCATATTCGATGACATGACCATCTGCATCGCTGATCAAAACACTGCTAAAAGAATTAGATTGTTGAATCAATCTGTTTAATTCAGTTTTTAATAACTGCTCATTATGAAAATCATTTTTAATAATATTGGCACTGAGGCTTAAATCATTAAATATATTTTTAAAATATAAATCAGAAATAGAAGCAACTTTAGCTGCATACTCATAATTAGTTGCAAGAGAATTATTAATCAGTTGTTGTCGGTGAATTACATTGCTCACAATCAATGTAATTGAAAAAAGAATCACCAGACTTACAAGTAAAAGGATTAAAATCAATTTACGTAAATTAAGTTTGAGTGAAATGAGCAACTTTTGAACACTCATAACTTAATCCCCTGAATCTTTCAGAAATACAAAATATATACAATATATTTCAATAATTATATTGTGTGATGTAGTTCTCTATTTTAGATGAATAATATTCAGTTTGTAAGCATTTTTGAAGCTTAATCTGTTGCTTATTTTGTAAGCAGAAATGGTTTGGTCCATTTGTTCAATATATTTAAAAGATATGGAAAAAGACTAAGATCAAAAAAATAATAAAATACTGATTTAGTAAAAATTATATTTTTATAATATAAGAAAATTTTATTTAAAAGCTAAATTTTCTATCTAGCCTAATATAATTAAATAGATAATAAATAAAGATTTATTGATTAAAAAATAATCTTTTAAAAGGTAAATATTTGTTTTTCAAAGCCTTCACTATAGGGTGAAAGGTGGGATAAATAAGTGCTCAAAAGGATATGACTTAAATTTGAACACTTATTTATTTTAGTAAAAGCTAATTTTCTGATTTTACAGTTGTTTTCTCAATGAGAAAAATTAATTACTCTAAAGTACTTCTTAACATCCAGGCTGTTTTTTCATGCACATCAAGACGTTGCGTGATTAAATCTGCAGTCGGTTGATCGTTGACTTCATCAACAACTTCAAAAAGATTGCGTGCGGTACGAGCTACCGTTTCATGAGCATTTACCAATAAACGCAACATTTCTTGGGCATCTGGTACACCTTCTACTTCTTTAATAGCAGTCAGCTTAACAAATTGCTGGTAAGTGCCGGGTGCGGCAAAGCCTAAAGCCCGGATACGTTCTGCAATCAAATCAAGAGCATTCCACTGTTCAGTATATTGGGTCATAAACATGCTATGCAGACTATTGAACTGTGGTCCGGTGACATTCCAGTGAAAGTTGTGGGTCATTAAATAGAGGGTATAGCTGTCTGCCAATAATTTAGATAGACCTTCGACGATTTTGGCACGGTCTTCGTAAGAAATACCAATATCAATTTTCATAGCTTTAGCATTTTTTTCTGAAGAGCCCATGTTTTACTCCTTAACAATTTTGTAGAGAGATATCTTTTAAAATAGAAGTTTGCCAGTCATGGCTGAAAAGATAGGAAATCTTGGCAGCATGACCTTTTATATGAAATAGATTTTTGCCACTATTTATATGTGGAAATAATTTTAAGTACTTCTGAGTTATATAGTTTATAGGACGGGCAAAGATATAAGTTTAGGCGTTCTGTATAGCCTGGTGACAGGATTGTAACTGTATAAAGAAATTAATTTTGCCTTATAAAACTCAAATGTCTGGATCAGTTTTTTAAAAACTTGTTTTCATTTTTAGATGATTAAGCCTTTATTTCATGATTTTATCTTTTAGTAAAAACTATCAGCTTTAAATTTTTTGAACTTTGTGATCGTTACTCGGTAAAAAAAACTGTGTAGTTAAGAAAAATAACAGAACTGTGCCTTTATTAAACAAGCCACTACAAAGACTCAGCAATGTATTCGTCAAATCTCGTTATGTTAGGGATACAGACGAAATCAATAAAAAGATTTTCATACTCAGCAACAGCTCACTATATACAGATAAAAGTGGAACTTTATTTTTCTGTAAAAACGGCAAGATGTTGAATAAAACTCAAGCGAATTTGAGATAGGCAAAAAAAAGACTTCACTAAACTCAAGATCAGCAAGGAAAATGTCATGAAAATTAAGGCGAACAGTCCAGCCACAGGTAAAAATGGTTTAGATAAGCAGAATACCAATAAAAAAAGTGAGCAGCTTGATGCATATCGTAGCGACTCCACCGAACAGACACTGACTACCAACCAAGGTGTCAAGATTTCGGATAACCAGAACAGTCTAAAAGCGGGCGTTCGTGGGGCAACTTTAATGGAGGATTTTATTCTTCGTGAAAAGATTACTCATTTTGACCATGAGCGTATTCCAGAGCGAATTGTGCATGCACGCGGTGTTGGAGCACATGGTTTTTTTGAAGCTTATCCAGGCAATGAAAAATGGACTAAAGCCGGGTTTCTAACCAATACCGGTGCCCAGACTCCTGTCTTTGTTCGATTCTCTACAGTACAAGGTCCTCGCGGTTCAGCAGATACGGTACGTGATATTCGTGGTTTTGCGACCAAGTTTTATACGGATGAAGGTAACTTTGACCTGGTGGCCAATGATGCGCCAGTGTTCTTTATTCAGGATGGCATCAAGTTCCCTGATTTTGTCCATGCGCTGAAACCTGAACCACAAACCGAGATTCCATCAGGTGCGTCAGCACATGATACTTTCTGGGACTTTGTCTCTCTTGTACCTGAATCTGCACATGCGGTGATGTGGGCAATGTCGGATCGTGCTATTCCACGTAATTTACGCTCGATTCAAGGTTTTGGGGTGCATACCTTCCGTTTGATCAATGCCGAAAATAAAGCTGTCTTTGTGAAGTTCCACTGGACGCCTAAACAAGGTTTGACACAGCTGGTATGGGATGAAGCGCAAAAACTGGCAGGTAAGGATCCCGATTTCCATCGTCGTGACCTGTATGAAGCGATTGCTTCCGGTAATTACCCGGAATGGGAATTAGGCGTACAGATCGTTCCTGAAGAAGATGAGATGAAATTTGATTTTGACTTGCTGGATGCAACCAAAATCATTCCGGAAGAACTGGTTCCAGTGACTCCAATTGGCCGTATGGTGTTGAACCGTAATGTTGATTATTTCTTCGGTGAAACTGAGCAGGTTGCTTTCTGTCCAGGTCACGTGGTTCCTGGTATTGACTTTACCAACGACCCGCTACTACAGGCCCGACTGTTCTCTTATACTGATACTCAGCTGAGCCGCTTGGGTGGTCCAAACTTCCATCAGATTCCAATTAATAAGCCGGTGTGCCCATTCCATAACAATCAGCGTGATGGTCTGCATCAACGTCTTATTCACACTGGACAGGCCAACTACGAACCAAACTCGATTGATGATAACTGGCCAGCTGAAGCGCCAGGTGCGACTCAGGCAGGTGGCTTCGAAAGCTATCAGGAACGTATTGACGGTAATAAAATCCGCCAGCGTAGTGAGTCTTTTAATGATCATTTCACTCATGCCCGTTTATTCTATCAAAGCCAGGCACCGCATGAGCAGAAGCATATTATTGATGCCTATGTCTTCGAACTGAGTAAAGTACAGCGCCAAAATATCCGTGAACGTGAAGTTCTCGAAGTGTTGTGTAATATCGACTTGACGCTGGCTCAACAGGTTGCGGACCAGTTAGGAATTGAAATCCCAGCTGAGAAAAAAGCTGCAAAACTGCCTGATGTTCTGATTTCTAAGCGTCTGTCTTTTGAAGCGTTTAAACCTGCTGATATTAAGGCACGTAAAATCGCGATTCTGGCACATGACAAAGCTAATGAAGCCAGTATTAAAGCTGTACAGGCTTGGGCTGAATCAGAGAGTGCTGTGGCTGATGTGTTAACACCTCGTCCAGGACCAGTCCTGAGCCAGCAAGGTACAGTGATCCCATCTGATGGAATGCAGAAAGCTGAACCGTCGATTGCCTATGATGCTGTAGTTATTGTCGATGGCGATAACTATGACATGGTGCTGAAAGATGGTATCGCGACTCACTATCTGCTTGAGGCTTATAAGCATCTGAAACCGATTGTCTTCCTGGGAGATAAAGGTCAGCTAATTGAAGATCTAAAACTGATCAGTGATGAAGGTACTTTAGCAAATTCTCAATTCGATACTGTGCAAGATAGCTTCAAGACCTTGATCATGAATCACCGTGTTTGGGCGCGTGAATTGATCTCAGAAACTATTCCTGCATAAATACCATGAGAATAGAAGCTTCGGCTTCTATTCTCTATTTCAAGGAATAAAACTTTTATGGCGAGACCAGATCCTAAAAAATTACTGGCACAGATGCAAAATGCGCAATGGAGCAGGGAGCAGGATATTTATCTGATCGAACATAACCACCTACCTATGAGTCAACTCAGAGAAGAGTTGCCTTTTAGTGAAGAAGAAATTATGGCACGCCGTAAGGTACTAGGACTGATGACCCGTTTAAAACAGATGAAAAGGCTTTTTCCTTAACTGGCTTTCATCAAATGACCACAATATCGATATTTTTGAGGAAGCACTTTTATGGACCTCAGTTCAATATTAGAAAGATTTAAAAATTCATCATTAGAACCTAAAGAAAATATTCAAATGACTTTGAAGGAACTGGTGCAACTTTCGGATCAGGTTCCTTTTCCTGCATCAGGGGAAACTTTAAAACGCTGGCAAATTTTAAGCCAGATCTCGGCAACCAATTTAAGTCTGGGTAAAATATTTGAGTCGCATCTGGATGCACTCGCAATTCTGCATGAATTAAATATTCCGGCAAATCCTCATCAGCTCTGGGCAGTCTGGGCAGCAGAAGGAGGGCCTCAACCATTGCAGCTGGATGAAGGCAAGCTGACTGGCATCAAAACCTGGTGTTCCGCTTCGAGCTGGGTAGAGTCAGGTTTACTGACGTATCGGGATGAACAAAATCGCTCTCAATTGCTAATTGTAGATATGCAGCAGCCTGGTATTCAGCATGACCATACTGTTTGGCAAGCTTTGGGAATGCAGCATACGTCCACGGCTCAACTGGAATTTAATCAGGTCCCTGTCAAAAAAGTTGCCGATCCACATGCTTATCTGGATCGGGTGGGATTCTGGTATGGAGCAGCAGGCGTTGCCGCTTGCTGGTATGGTGCGACAGTAGCTCTTGCTGAATATCTGCAGCAGGAACAGTTAAGAAAACCACATATGTATAAAGCCATGTATCTGGGTGAAATCAGCCGTGATCTTTTAGCTACTCAGGCTTTGTTCTATCGGGTTGCAGAATTGATTGACCAGCAACCTAAATTTCCTCATCAACTTCAGATTCAGGCTTTGCGTGCGCAGGTTGAAGCCACTGCATTAAATGTACTGAACCAGGTCGGAAAAGCACTTGGCGCATCGCCTTATTGTACCAATTCTTATTTTGCCCAGCTCGCAGCAGATCTGCCGGTATTTATCCGTCAAAGCCATGCTGCTTTTGATCTTGAGCGTATTGGAGAACTAAGCGCACAGGAGGAAGAACTATGGGCACTTTAAAACATGAGATTGTCGAAGATCGTGTGATCCATGGGGAGGGGACACGGGTGGAAGAATGGCGTAACTGCGAAATACTGCAACAGATACCAGAATTTAATATTTCCAATGTAATTCCTGCAGATGCCAGAGTCTGTATTGTGGCACCGCATCCGGATGATGAAATTCTGGGATGTGGCGGACTGATGCAACGTCTGGATAAACTCGGCTATAAGATTGTACTGTTTGCAGTGACTAATGGTACGGCCAGTCATCCCGGTTCGAGTCTGTATACGCCAGAAGAACTGAACCAGATTCGTCCAGCAGAAACTCGCCAAGCTCTCGAAGAATTGTCCTTAGAACAGCCAGTTCTTCGGATTGCTTTGGATATTCAGGATGGAAAAGTGGCTGAGCAGCGAGACTTGCTCAAACAGCAATTGTATTCATATTTACAGCCTAATGATGTATTGGTCACGACTTTTGTTCATGATGGACATCCAGATCATGAAATAACTGGGCAGGTCGTCCAGCAACTCGCCACTGAGCTACAGTTACCATATATTCAAGTTTTAATCTGGGCGTGGCACTGGGCCACACCAGGAGATACCCGAATTCCTTGGACGGTTGCGCACAAACTCAGGCTGACAGATGAAGAATTAAAATGTAAAGCCCGAGCTGCACGATGTTTCAAAAGTCAGATTGAGAATGATCCGACGACAGAACAGGCACCGATTGTCCCTGAGCATGCATTAGAGCGTGTTTTACAGCCATGGGAGGTTTATCTGTATGAACAGTAAATCAACTTATGATCATGCCTATTTTGATGCTTTATATGCGTTGAATCAGGGAGATCCATGGCATTATGAACAGCGCTGGTATGAACAGCGTAAACGTCAAATTTGTAAAGCACTCTTGCCCAAACTGCATTTTGAATCTGCCATAGAAATCGGTTGCAGTAATGGCATGCTAAGTCAGGAACTGGCTCCTCATACTGGAGAACTCATCTGTCTGGATGCCAATACGACAGCGATCCGGCTGGCACAACAACGCCTGCAAGATTATTCTCATGTCAGTTTTGTCCAAGGCGTTGTTCCGGAAGACTTGCCAGAGCGTAAATTCCAGCTAATTGTGCTGAGTGAAGTCTTATATTATCTGGATCAGGCCGCTTTAGAGAAATTGACCCACTGGCTGCACCACGCTCTTGATGCAGAAGGCTGTATTCTGGCTTGTCACTGGCGGGCACCGATTTCAGGTTTTAGCTTTACTGGTGATGATATTCATGACCATCTAAATGCACACTTACTTTACAGAAAATGTTCACAACTTCAGGAACCTGATTTTCTAATTGATGTCTGGATGAATAGCCCACAATCTGTGGCAGAGCAAGAGGGCCTTAAATGAATAAAATTGGCGTGGTTATTCCTGCCTGTAATGAAGAAGCCTTTATAGAACGCTGCTTGCTGGCCTTAAAAAAAGCACAATTTGAATTTTATCAATACCTTGGTTCATCAGAAAATATTCCCGAGATTAAGATTTTAGTTGTCTTAGACAGTTGTACCGATCAAACCGCGATCAAAGCGATGCGACTGGGGGTGGACGTCATTAGTTGTGACTTTCGTTCAGTGGGTAAGACCCGTCATTTAGGAGTACAAAAAGTAATTGAACAAGGATGCGACTGGATCTGTTGTACTGATGCGGATTCAAGTGTACAGGAAGACTGGTTCAAAGCCATGTGGAAGCACCAACCCACTGACGCAATTTGTGGGGTCGTTGAAGTGGACGAATGGAAAAATTTAAGCTTGGAAGCCCGACTAAAATATTTAGGCCACTATCAGGACAAAATGGATCATCGGCATATTCATGGTGCAAATTTATGTTTTAAAACAAGTATATATAATAATTCTAACGGATTTAGCCAGCTAGATTGTCATGAAGATGTCGACTTTGTTCGCCGTTTACAACAGGCAGGAGTCAAAATTACCTGGTCCAATCAATTAAGGGTAACAACCAGTAGCCGTCTACGGTCAAAAGTTGCTGAAGGTTTCGCCTGTTTTTTACAAAAGCTTGAGTTACAGGAAGCAATGAAAAAACCGATCAGCGTATACAAATAAAACTATAAAATTATAAATTTTATACAATCAATTACTTGTAAAAAATTTAAAAATTCATCTCTAAAAGCTATTTCATTTAGAAAAATTCTGTTTATAATTCACACAAATTAAGCCCTGCTACTTATATTTTTCAGCTATAAGTCCGCGGGGTTTTTCTATGGATGATCGGTAATGGATGCCTGAGCTCTTTCTTTTGGAATGACAATGTTAAATTCACAGCTAATTTCTCGTCTTCAGTCTCCATCACCGTATCTCTGGCAGAAAATCGCCACTGCACTGTGTTTTTTTAGTCTAGGTTTTAGTACAGCTGCCTGGGCGCCATTAATTCCTTATGCGCAGCAGCGCTTATTGCTGAACCATGCTGACTTTGGTTTACTTTTGCTATGTGCCGGAGTAGGTTCAATGCTGGCCATGCCATTGGCAGGTCGTATGGCAAGCAAGTTTGGTTGCCGTACAGTACTGGCTGTTATTCTGGCTGCATTTCTGTTCATCCTGCCAGCGCTAGCGATTAGTCCTACCAGCTTGATGATGGCAATTACCTTGTTTTTCTTTGGGGCCAGTGCAGGCGCTTTAGGTGTAACTGTAAATATTCAGGCTGCCCAGATTGAAAAACTCATGGATAAAAGTTTGATGTCGGGTTTCCATGGCGTATGTAGCTTGGGTGGTCTGGTTGGTGTATTAGGCATGACCACGTTAATGGGATTTGGTCTGGCACCTTTAACTGGCGCACTGGTCGTAAGTGTGATGTTGCTTGCGATTGCGATGCTGGCAATTCCATTCTGCTTAGGTGGTCAGTCATCAACTACAGAAGAAACTAATACAGCTACAGCAAAACCTGCGAAAAAAGCGCTACCAACATTCGCAATTTTAGGTATTGGTCTGATCTGTTTTGTATCCTTCCTGTCTGAAGGCGCAGCGATGGACTGGAGCGGTATTTATCTGGCAACCCAGTTTAACGTACCTGCGGCGCATACCGGTTTGGCTTATAGTTTCTTTGCTGGCTTGATGGTACTTGGACGTTTTAGCGGTCATCTCATCATTCAAAGCTTGGGTGAAAAAACCACTATTTTACTAAGTGCTTTACTGGCTGCAGCAGGCTTATTCATGGTGATCTTTGCACCAGTATGGCAAGTCGTTTTAACCGGTTATGCGATCTTGGGTCTAGGTAGCGCCAACATCGTTCCGTTAATGTTCTCTCGTGCAGGCCGCCAAAAATCTATGGCTTCTCATGTGGCATTATCTTATGTATCGGTATTTGCTTATACCGGTTCATTGATCGGACCAGCGCTGGTAGGTTTCGGTAGTGAAATTATTGGCTTGCGTTTAGTGTTTACAGTCATCGCAGTTGCTTTAATGAGCATTGTAATCCTGAACCATCTGACTGCCGGTCACAAAGAATCAGAAAAAGCAGAAGGTCTTATTGCCGGCCTAGACCATAAAACACCAGCATAAAGCTGTTGTTTTTTATGGGCTTTTCAGACTTATGCATGCATATTGAACTGGGTCGAGATGCCTTTGGCCACTGGTCGATAAATTCGCAAGCTTTGTGATTTTTTCAGGTCCGACAGGAACTGATCACGCCAGCGAATGATATCGAAATTCTTTAAGCCTTGCTGTAAATAGCGGTAACGTTCCAAACGTTCTGACTTAGGCATACGCAAGGCTCTTTTCAAGGCTTTGGCCATACTGTCCTGATCATAAGGATCAACCAGCAAGGCTTCCTTCATTTGCTCGGCAGCCCCGGCATATTTAGACAGGATCAGTACGCCTGGATCCAATGGATCTTGTGCAGCAATATATTCTTTGGCGACCAGATTCATCCCGTCACGGATTGAATTCACCCAGCAAATATCCGCCTTACGGTAGAGCTGCATCAGGGCTTCATGACCTAAAGTGTCATAGCTACAGTCAAAAGGCAGCCAGTTTGCATTACCATGCTGATGGTTTAAATTCTGCACCGCAGCCTGGAACTGTTCATAAAGTTTTTTATAGCTGTTCACATCCAGTCGGCATGGGCAGGCAATCTGTAATTGCTGGAACTGATTTTTAAATTCAGGCTGTTCATCCAGCAACTCCTGGAATGCATGAATTTTCTCCAGCAGCCCTTTACTGTAATCAATCCGGTCAACCGAAATAATGGTCTTATGGGCATGTGCTTTATTCAGATCAAAGGGCAGGTCAGTGACTTGGCTCTCAGCAGCCTGCTTCTGAATCTGCGCCGGGTGTACACCGATTGGATAAGCTTTCACATAAATCCGTTTAGACTGATAACTCAGGATTTCATCATTGCAATGCTGGATATTTAATACCTGTTCCAGGAAATCAATACAGTTGGCCTGATCGCGTGGAGTTTGCAGACCGATGACATCAAAATCTCCCAGATGTCGGGCCAGTTCCTGATAAGGAGGCAGCGTTTGCCAAAGTTTTAGTTCGGGGAAAGGAATATGCAGGAAGAACCCAATCCGGTTGCGCATACCTAATTTACGACAGTAATGCGCAACACTCAGAAAATGATAATCATGAATCCAGATGATGTCATGTGGTGAAGCCACCTGTTTCAGGTGTTTGGCAAAACGCAAATTGACATCTTTATAGGTTTTAAAATCCTGCGGCTGATATTCAACACGTTGATGCTGGTCATGCATTAACGGCCATAAGGCATTATTAGAAAAACCACAATAATAACCCTGGTACTGGGCTTCGCTCAGTGCACTGGTATGATATTCCACATTCTGATGTTTCAGAATCTGAAATTTCTGTTCCTTGTTCTGGTCAACTCTGGAGCCATTCCATCCAACCCAGATACCGCCTATATCTTGCAATGCATCCTGCAATGCAACAGCCAATCCACCAGCCTTCATACTTTCTGGGTTAGGTAGATTCACACGGTTTGATAACACAATGAGTTTAGACATGTGATTTCTCCAATCGTTGTTGTTTTTGTACTTCAATTACCTTTAAAAATTCTTTCAGGAAGGCCTGAACTTGAGAGACGTTTTCCAGTCTGTACCGTGCCAGGGTCTGGCCAGGGCCTACTTTGATTGAGCAGCCGTGAAGAGCATTGATGACTTTGAATCCGGCTTCATCGGTCAGGTCATCACCGATAAACATGGGATAATGATCAGTGAGATGGTATTGCTGAATAATCTGTTGAATCGCTGAACCTTTATTGGCACCTTTGGGTACCAACTCAAATACATATTTGCCAGCTTTTAACTCAAAGTCTGAAAACTGATTGAGGCACTCCAACGCAAAGGCATGTACGCGATCTTCCAGTTGAGGATGTTCACGAAAATGTAGCGCAACAGAATAATCTTTAACCTCGATCCGCAAATCAGGGATTTGAACTGCCTGTTCCTGAATATATTGTTTTAGGGCTTGTAGCTGCGGCTTATTTAAAGAGATTAATGTCTTTAAATCAGCTTGATAGATTAATTCCAGACCATGTGATCCAGCGATATTCCATTGCAGAGGATGAATAAGTCTTTGTGCTTGTAAAATAGAACGACCCGTAACTAATATCAGCTGAATATATTGTTGTAAATTTTTCAATATATTTATAATTTCAGGTTGAATTATACTTTTATCTGGATCTGGGTGAAATTCAGAGATTGTTCCGTCAATATCAAGAAATAAAACAACCTGGTCTGAGTCCATATTCAGGTTGCAATCATTTAAAATCATCTTTGGCGATATATAAAAAGATGAGCTAGATGAATCTTCTAAATCTTGTTCCCTATGTATGCCTGACATAAATCCACCTAAGTACATGATATAAAATAGATTAAAAATTAGAGTTAAACTGTGTGATTTTTAATCTAATTAGTTTTATAACATATTCTATTTTTCAAATTGGTGTTAGGCGCAGAAAAGAAACACTTTTGACATGTAAAGTTACTTTGTAAAATTTGGAAATATTCAGTAGGAAAGATTGATATTCTTTGTATATTTGTAAAATAATTTTTCAGTGATTTTTAATATATTAATAATGATATTTAAGGTATTGCATATTAAGTGATTGAGTAATTTTGAGTGCTATAAATAAGACTCTTTTGATTATTTAATGTAAAAAAATGGTTTTGATTTATATTTCTAGAAATTAATTCATTAGCTTTCTATTAAATAATAGGCATTAAATTAGAAATATTTAAAAACACATTTAATATAAAATATAAATATAGCGCAGCCTATTAATTTTTTATTAAAGCCAGTTTTGAAAGGAAGGATAAATTATAAAATCTTGGTGCTACATAGAAGAGAGAGGGTTATATCTTTGAGAGACTAGGTGTAGACATAACCCCATAAAGAGGAGAGCAGAGTGCTTATAGCTCTCTCCAGACATCGTTCTCATCTTTCAATGGAATAGTAAAGTTAAAGTCATCATCATTACTGACTAAAAGACTGGTAGGGGTTTGCATCAAAACTTTTAAAACAGTACCAGCTTCAAAAATAATCGGGTGACAGTTTTCCTTTTCCAAGGTCACTGGCTTAAGTAATTCAATCACAGAACTTTCCATATTTTTATTCCCAAATATTGATACTTCGCTGTTTTTTAATCTTAACATGATTTTTGCACATTTAACTAATTTTTGAAAAACCGAGACATAAGTCAACAAGTCGGTCAATTTTTCTTAAAAAGCGCTTAAGTCAGTAAATTAAAGGGATAGAGATTAAGATTTAATTTTCAAACGATTTGTGTTTCTTAAACTCGAATATTTTCAGTTTATTTACCGACGAAAAGAAGAGAAAAAGACAAACGGTGACAAATAGTCAATCTAGCGCTAAATCTGCTTGTCACTTTTTGACAGGCCAGTCATGATCTCCTCCATTCTATTGCGTACGTTATGCGCTAGTATTAAGGCAAGAATCATATAATCTGATATTAATTCAGCTTTAGCGATTTTGTGTTTGTATGTAATTTTTTACATTGAATTGCAAATTTATGCTGCAGTTCGTTGAAAGTCTGAAAATAAGAATAAACTGTGCGTCATTTGGATGACCCGTACATCTATAAGGAGAATTAAGCCCCAATGTTTAAGTCATTTTTTCCACAACCAGTGTGGTTCTTTAGTAGTCTGGTACTGTGGTTTCTGATCAATCTTGGCCTTTGGCATAGTGGTGGATCAGGCTGGGGTGTCTATTTGGGTATGACCGAAGGTTATCATGATCTTAAAATGCCGATAGGAATCAGCCGCTTCTGGGCGCCAAAATTTCTCTGGTTTTATCTCTGGTTTTTTGTGAGTACCGCGATATTCGCTACCTTCTGGTATTTTAAAGCGAAACATCCCTGGCAGCGCTGGTCCGTGTGGGGCTCGGCCTTTATCCTGTTCAATATCTGGTTTGGGGTGCAGGTTAATGTCGTCTTAAATGAATGGTATAGCCCTTTCTATGACCAGATCCAGAATATGCTCACGCAAGGGGGCGGAGATGTCAGTCTCTTATATCAAGGTGCATTGACCTTTATTTATATTGCCATGGTCTATGTCACGCTGGCAGTGTTTAACCTGTTCTTTGTCAGTCATTATGTATTCCGCTGGCGGACGGCAATGAATGACTATTATACGGCACATTGGGAAAAGTTACGTCATATTGAAGGGGCGTCACAGCGTATTCAGGAAGATACCATGCGTTTTGCCAAAACTACGGAACAGCTGAGTGTCTCATTCATTGAATCTCTGATGCTATTAATGGCTTTCCTGCCAATCCTGTATGAGTTATCGAGTCATGTAAAAGTACTGCCCATTGTCGGTGAAATACCGCATGCATTAATGTGGGCGTCGATCGGATGGGCAGTTCTGGGAACTGTGATTTTAATGATTGTCGGAATGAAACTCCCTGGACTGGAATTCAATAATCAGAAAGTTGAAGCGGCTTATCGTAAAGAGCTGGTTTATGGTGAAGATTATGCTGATCGTGCTCACCCGCTTACCTTGCAAGAACTGTTTAGTCGGGTACGTACGAATTATTTCCGTTTGTATTTCCACTATGCCTATTTCAATATGGTGCGCATCTGGTATCTGCAATTGGACAATATTTACGGATTATTTATTTTGTTTCCAAGTATTGCCGCGGGTGCGATTACACTGGGTTTAATGATGCAGATCCTGAATGTTTTCGGTAAGGTTCGTGAATCGTTCCAGTACCTGATTTTATCTTGGCCTACAATTATTGAACTGCTCTCTATCTATAAACGTTTGAAAGCATTTGAATCCCATCTCGATTAATTTTTTCTTATATTTATCGACAATTTTAAAAGCCAGACCATCATAGGTCTGGCTTTTTATTGATTAATTTTTGCTCAAAATCCAATTGAAAATTACGATCTGGAGAGGTGCGAAAAAATTAGGATGAATGGCACAAAACATCCCAATATTAGGGTATTCAAGCTATTTTTTCTTGTCTAGAATTTTAAAGGCCAGCCAGGGTGGTGTTTAATTTCCAATAATATGGCGTATAAAAACAATTAGTGTACGTAAAGGAAATTATTCAAATTATAATCTCATTCAGACAGCGATAGAGAGCATAATTGCCATTATCATCCATGATAATAATATCTCTAATTTTTGTTGAATGAGTAACCGGAGAACTGATCTGTTTCTTCGGTTTTTTTATATCTTTTTTTCTACTGCTCTATCTTCTAATTGGCGAATAATCCAGCGTATTTACTGGCTTGGAGAATGTTAATTCGATCAATTTATCCGGCTATAAGCTAGATGGATTAGGCATTTTATTCCTCATTTTTAGTGGTAGGTCTCGCTATATTTTTATATTTATCAATCTGTTGAGATTGTTGTTTTAGCACATTTGCTATATGTTATAGAGGCCTGGGGGAGATAAGCAGTGAAGCTAAAATTAATAATTCCAACAATATGTGTAGCAAGCCTGGCTGGATGTAACAGTATTCAGCAAATGAAATCAGATATGCAGCATCCTTATGTAAGTCCTCAAGAACTGATTGTTAAAAGAAACCTGAATCAGGCTGACGGTTCGGCAAAAGAATATGTTTATTCATGGGAAAAATCCAAGCAGCATTTAGAGCCACAATCCCTCTATCCACGAACCACTTTAAGCCAGTACTGTCATGAACGGGGTGGCAAGTTTTCTCTGTTATACAAAAGCCAGTTAGCTTCAGTAAAAGATTCTGCCCAGAAAAACCGTTTAAGCAAAAACCGTTATGTCACCCAAGGCATTGGTGCTTATCAATGTACGATGCCTCAAGGGCAAAACTGGATTGTTTCTATTGAGCCGATTTCTGAACGTCAGCCAGAAAAAAATAATACTACCCGTGTAGTCCGGATCCTGAGCAAACTTCAAAGCTCGGCTGAAGCGCGTCATTTCTATCAGGGCCATAAGGCTACGGCTAAGTCTAATAAAATTGCTGAAAAGAATGCGGCCAAAACCTCAGTCAAAGATGAGAAAAAGGAAGTAGATAAAAAAGAAGCCGATAAGAAAGAAATAAAAATCCCTGCTGTTGAACCGGCAGTGGTTGCTGTTCCTGCTGCTCGTACAAGTAGTATCGAAACGCCACAACAGCAGCAGATGAAACTGTATGTAGCTGCACGCCGTGATATCAATAGCGGTAAGAACCTGAACAACGCCTGTAATAATGCCCAGCGTGCCTATAACTATGGCAAATTACAGGGTACAGAAGGAACACGTGTCTATACTGAATCGGGCATGTTAGTGGCACGCTGTTTAAGCAGTATTCCAGCCTATGCCAACCGTATTCCAAATTCCAAGGTTCAGGCCAAACGAGTACTGCAGAATCTGGCCACCAACTATAACCATACTGGGGCAAAGAATCAGTTGCGGCAGTTAAAATAAGTCTATTGTTTTCACATTCAGTTTGATCATTTATTTGGCAAAGTAGATGCACATGAAAAGTCATCTACTTTAAGTATTGGTGATATTTAAAAAAGTATTTCTTAAGCATAGCAGAACTTAAAAATAATATTTTTCTTTTGAAGATCAATGATAAAAGATAAATAGTTATTCTGTTGATAGGAATAAAAATTAATTATTATTGGGTCGCAAATCGAACCTCATTTCAGAGTAAATTTCCCGCCGCCATCTCAGATTTTCTTCTCTATCTCTCTTATTAAATGTAAGCCCATTCAACGGCATATTCTAAAAATTATTGGTATATCTCTTGCTTAAAAATTATCAGTTTTGTGCTTATGGACAGAGCAAGAAAAACTAATTGATTTTTAACATACACAATAATGAGATTTATCGCTTGAGAAAACATATTTTAAGTCATTTGATTCTTGTGGGTGCATTTCTACATTCACCTGTGAGTTATGCAGTGAGTACAACTTTATTAAAATCGGCAATTGATCTGAATGCGATTGATCGGACGGTTGATCCAAAGCAGGATTTTTATCAATTTGTGAATGGAAACTGGCTGAAAACCGCAAAGATTCCAGAAGATCAGGCATTGTCGGGTGCATTTGCTGAAGTAAGTATGAAATCAACCCAGCAGTTATTTGACATTTTTAATGAACTGGCCAAAAAACAGCATCCGCAAGGTAGCAATGAACAAAAGGTCGCAGATCTATATGCCAGTTATATGGATACCGATCGGCTAGAACAGCTCGGACTTGAGGCATTGCAACAAGACCTGCAGCGGATTGAAAGTATCAAGACCAAAAAAGATCTGGCAGAGTTTTTTGCCTATGCGGAAAAAATCAATCTGAATTTGCCATTCTCTACCCGTTTTTATCAGGACCGTAAAGCTTCTTCCAAGGCGATGATGTATGTTGGGCAAGGTGGTTTGGGAATGCCTGATCGTGATTTTTACCTGAGTGAGCAGCCCCGACAACAGGAAATTCGCAATACTTATCTGCTTTATATCGCCAATACCCTGAATTTTGCCGGTCAGCCTAAGCCGATTGAAGATGCTCGCACTATCCTGGCTTTGGAAAAGGCACTGGCAAAAATTAGCTGGTCCGCTGTGGAGCTACGTAATGATGAGGTGAGAACCTATCTCGTTGAAACTAAAAATATTATTAACTATATGCCTTCTTTTGACTGGATGAATTATTTCTCAGAACTGGGCTTAAAAGGTGCAAGAAAAGAGGTTGCGATCTCGCAGATTAATTATTTGCGTCAGCTGGATCAGTTATGGAAGGTTGTTCCAATTGAAACCTGGCAAACCTATTTGAAATTCAATCTGATCAATAGTTATTCGCCATTTTTAACAGAAGTTTTTCAAAATCATCATTTTGAATTTTATGACAAAACGCTAGAGGGTGTACAAGCACGTTCTCCACGGAATGAGTCTGCCTTGAAGCTAACTAACGGTATTTTAGGCAATGTGCTTGGCAAGCTTTATGTAGAACAGCACTTTAATGAAAGCCAGCGCCCGGCCATGCTGGAAATGGTAGAAAACGTCCGTAAAGCCTTTCATCTGAAACTGGATCAGGCAGACTGGATGGGTTCGGATACCAAAAAACAAGTGCGGCATAAACTGGATAGCATCAATATCAAAATCGGCTATCCGAAAACATGGCGAGATTATTCAGCCCTAGAGATTCGTAAGGATGATCTGATTGGTAATATTCAGCGGACCCGGCTGTTCAATTACCAGCGTGAACTGGATCAGGTGGGAGAGCCGATTGATCCAGAAGCCTGGCACATGTCGCCACAAACAGCCAATGCTTACTATAACGTCAAGCTCAATGAAATCGTATTACCTGCGGCCATCTGGCAGGCGCCATTTTATTATGATGATAGTCATGATCCTGCAGTGAATTATGGTGCCGTCGGGGCTGTTATCGCACATGAAATTAGCCACGGTTTTGACGATAGAGGAAGCCGCTTTGATGCCAAAGGCAAGGGTGAAGAAACCTGGAACGAGCACGACCGTAAAAAGTTCAATGAACGCACCAAAGCCTTAGTCGAGCAATATAAACAATATGAAGCTCTGCCAGGGCATAAGGTGAATGCGGAATTAAATAAAAGTGAAAATATCTCTGACAACCTGGGCTTAGGGATCGCTCATATGGCCTACAAGTTATCACTCAAGGGTCAGCCAGCACCCGTCATTGATGGCTTTAGTGGAGATCAGCGTTTTTATATGGGCTGGGCACAAGTCTGGCGTAGTAAAAGTAATCCTGAATATCTGTTAAACAGCCTAAACCTTGCCAGCCATGCACCAGGTCATGTACGTGGCAATGGCGCTGTCCGTAATCAGCAAAGTTTCTATGAAGCTTTTGAGATTAAAGAAGGGGACAAGATGTATTTATCACCTGAAAAACGAATCTCCATCTGGTAACAGGTTTTAAAAAACAGGTCTGTTCATCTGAAAAGAAACTGGCCTATTTTTTTATCTAAACGACCAGCAGGCAGAGCCAAGACCAGTTTAAAAATTGGCATATATGCTGCTTATAAAGATTTAAGTGTTTGATTATCAGGTCAACACGCATTGATAAATTCAACTGCGCAGTAAAGCGCGAGGATAGCAAGCTTTGAAAATTTTTCTAAAAACCGCATAGTAAGTGCTTTATTAGCCGTTTCCTCTGCAAATTATGCTTCAGATCAAACCGCTATTGCAGCACTTGGCTCGGGGATTCATCTTCAACACTTTGATAAAAAAATCGCACCACAACAGGACTTCTATCAGCATGTTAACGGGCACTGGTTAGAGCATGAAGAAATTCCGGCTGATATGCCAAACTGGGGTGCATTCACAATTTTGCGTGAAAATTCGACCCAGCAATTACATGACATTGTAGAAGAGCTGGCGAAAACCAAATCGGAATATGGCAGCAATGAGCAGAAAGTGGGGAGCTTATATGCCAGCTTTATGGACACGGAAACTTTAAATGCAAAAGGTATCCAGCCGCTGAAAGCAGATATTGCCAAAATTGAGGCCATGAAAAGCAAGAAAGATTTTACTTTGTTGCTTGCAGACTATGCAAAGAACCGTGTCAGTACACCTTTTGAATTTGGCGTGATTCCTGACTTGAAAAAGTCTGATCAAATGGCGGTGTTTTTGGGGCAAAGTGGTTTAGGTTTACCGGATCGTGACTACTATTTAAAAGACGATGAAAAACTGAAAAGTGCCCGTGAAACTTATGTTAAACATATTGCTAAGCTGTTAACGCTATCGGGTGAAACGGAAGCAGAAGCGGCTGCACATGCACAATCTATCCTGAACTTAGAAACTGAAATTGCCAAAATTCAGTGGGATAATGTGCAGAACCGTAATCTCGAAAAAATGTATAACGTTTATACATTAAAAGACATCAAAAGCCTGGTGCCAGAGTTTGACTGGAAAACCTATTTTAAAGCGACGGGTTTAGACAAAAAAACCAAAACCGTGATTGTGGCGCAAAAAAGTTATTTTGAAGATTTAAACAAGATTTTAAGCAACACACCACTGGATGTATGGCAAACCTATTTCAAATTCCATCTGATTGATGGCGCTGCACCTTACTTAAGCCAGGAATTTGCTGATGCAAACTTTGAAATGTACAGCAAAACCTTACGCGGTGTGACCGAGCAACGGGCACGCTGGAAACGTGGGGTTGATATGACCAATGCCGTACTCGGTGAAAGTCTGGCACAAGTCTATGTCGCAAAACATTTCCAGCCTGAACAGAAACAGCGTATGGAAAAACTGGTAGAAAACCTGTTGCTGGCATTTGAACAGAATCTAGAAAAACTGGACTGGATGGGTGCAGAAACCAAAGCACAGGCACACCGTAAGCTGAAAAGCTTTAGAGTAAAAATTGGCTATCCAAATAAATGGCGTGACTATAGCAAGCTGGAAATTAAAGATGGCGACCTGATTGGTAATCTGCGTCGTACCAACAGTTTCAATTATGACATTGCGCTGGATAAGTTGGGGAAACCGGTTGATCGTGAAGAATGGCATATGCTGCCGCAAACGGTAAATGCTTACTACAACCCAATGGGCAATGAAATTGTTTTCCCTGCTGCTATTTTACAGCCGCCATTCTTCGATATGAATGCTGATGATGCCGTGAACTATGGCGCAATTGGGGCAGTAATTGGGCATGAAATCAGTCATGGCTTTGATGACCAGGGCAGCCGCTTTGATGCAGACGGCAACATGAAAAACTGGTGGACCGAAGAAGACGATAAAAAATTCAAGGAAAAAACCAAAGCTCTGGTTGAGCAATACAATGCCTATGAAGCAATACCGGGCTATCATGTCAATGGTGAACTGACCTTAGGTGAAAATATTGCCGATAACTCAGGTCTGGCGATTGCCTATGAAGCTTATAAATTGTCACTAAATGGCAAGCCTGCTCCGGTGATTGATGGATATACCGGAGATCAGCGTTTCTATATTGGCTGGACGCAGGCATGGCGTGCCAAAGTTCGTCCAGAACTGGCATTACAGCTGTTAAAAACAGATCCGCATTCACCAGCAGCCATTCGTGGTCGTGCGACCTTACTTAACCAGAAACCTTTCTATGAAGCCTTTAGCGTCAAGCAAGAAGATCCAATGTATCTGGAAGAAGATAAGCGTGTGAAAATCTGGTAAGTCTGATTTCCTCATTCGATTCCAAAAGTCCTGACCAATGTCGGGATTTTTTTATCTCTCAGGTTACAGAGTTCTACAGGTTTTCCAGCCTTTTACATGCTACAAAGAAACTGCATTGTTCAAGCAGTTTGAACGGGTGAAAAAGGAAAGGAATATGGGATTCAAAGCTTTATCGGGTCTTCGGGCAGTCTTTATGACTACAGCATTGCTGGGTGCAACTCAGATTGCGACAGCCGGTCCAACAGTTGATCAGCTTAGTGACTGTTTAATGAAATCCACGACGGCCACCGATAAAACCACAGTCTTGCAATGGACTTTCGTGGCATTGAGTAATCATCCCGATCTAAAAGCTTTTAGCAATGTAACTGCAACTCAAAAGGAAACACTCGACAGAAATTTAGCAACAGTTTTACAGCGGATTCTGGTTGAGCAATGTCCAACCCAAACCAAAGCGGTGATTCAGGCTGAAGGAGTACAAGCAGTGGGCGAAAGTTTCCAGGAGCTTGGGCAGGTCACAGGTCAGGAAATACTGAAAAATCCGGAAATTAAAAGTCAGCTAAGTGGCGTACTCAAATATATCGATATGAGCAAACTGGTCACGACGTTTTTGACCCCTGAGGTGTGGAATAAATTAGGCATCACCCGTTAATGAATTGCAGATGCAGTAAACTTAAACCGCAAAAATGTAGTTTAAGTTTTATAGAGCTTGCCTGGAAACAGGCGGTCTCGAATTTCATTCCAGTTGGTCGATAGCCAGCAAATAAATGAACCTAAGGTGACCATCATCGTACCGATCCAAAAGGTATGCGATAGACTGGTATTCAGTACCCACATCGAAATGATAGACGAAAAGATCGGGCTAAAATAAGATAACGCGACCAGCATTGCGATATTACCCTGATTAATCCCGATATTCCAGGCTGCATAGCCCAATCCAGTTACGACCGAAACCAGCAACATATACAGCATAATATTCAAGTCAATATTAAGAAGTTGCGGCAGTTGTTCGTGATCTAACAGCAGCGTCTTGCTCCAGAGAACCACACTTACCATCGCGAAAAAGAACACGATTGGGTTATGTCCTTGGCTGTATTTTTTGGTAAATACACAATATAACGACCATAAACTTGCCCCAATGAATGCCAATATGTAACTAGTTGGATTGGCTTGTATATTGTGAACGACGGTTGCTAAATGAATATCACCGTTGCCTGTCTGGATATAAAAAATACCTGCCAGACTAATACTAAGCCCCACCACCACTAAGCTATGAAATTTTAGTTCATGAAATAAAATCAGCATCGCAATGGTCATACTGGGCCACAAATAATTCACCAGACTAATTTCAATGGCTTGCTGTGCAGTTTGTGCGAGTGCTACGGCATAGGCAAAGCAGATTTCATACACCAGAAATAATGCAGCTGCACTCAGCAGATAAAATTTGGGTATGGTTTTGAGTTTAGGAACGCCAAAAACAGCCAGTAAGAGCAGGGTGCTTAAGCTATACATCATCAGTACAGCCAGATCAGGTCCAATACTAAAACTGATTTTTTTGAGTAACCCCACGATAGACGACCATTGTAAAATAGCACTTAAGCCAATCAGCGTAGCGAGGTTTTTCGACATGATAAGGGTAGGATGGGAGAATGTGCAGATTGTATTCCTGTTGAGTGATTTTCAATATGGGACAGACACGATTTTATGAGCAAATTCAAAAAAATCGTTAACAACCGCTTTATGATTTGAATATCCCGATCATGAGTTTAATGATCCAGAAAATGGGCATGAAAATTAGCTCGATACCATCGGCAAGGTTGGCAATTTTGCTTTGTCTGGCTGTGAGTGTGCGTGGTTTGATAGATTTACGTCTTCTTGACTGATATGCGCCAATGATGAACACAAGAATGATCAGGATAATGCTGAGTAAGATAATGTGATTTGACATGTTTTTATTTTTCTTCGGTTTGTTTTTGATTTTATAGCAGAAATTTGACTTTTCTCTAATCCTCACTTGTACTTCGTTTTAGAAATACCTCTCCCTAACCCTCTCCTAAAAGGAGAGGGGATTATTCACTATTAAATTAATGCAGTCATGAAATTATTTGATACTCCCTCTCCCTATGGGATGAGAAGCACTGCCTCGCAAGGGGGTGAGGGAGAATTACAAAAAATCAGGATAAAACTTCTCAAACTCCGGATTTACAGCTTCACCCCGCAGCAAATTACCTTTTGGCTGAATATAACTATAAATTTCCCGCGTAGGCTGCTCGTGCCAGCCGATATTAAAAGCGCAAAGTTTTGGGAAAAATTGTAGGTGGCTATAGTTCAGGTTGTTATGAATCCAATAAGCAAGTTGTTACCAGGTGGTTTGATCTTTTTCATACAGTTCTAGAAATGAAGGAATAACGATACACGCTGTTGCACCATAACCTTTTTCGTCTGGATAATCCCAAATATGGCTAGCAAAGTTTTTCTCGTTGCTGGCGCAGTTATGTCCTTTTTCATTACCAAGTTGGTTGACGCTTGGTGAGCGATACGCCGAGCGAATCGCAATACGTCCAAACTTTTCTTGTATAGGTTCGAGCAGTTGTTTGCACAGTTCTGTGCCTGTTCGAATGGCAATGTCAGGATAATCGGGAAAGTTGGGTACACCGTACCAATTAGCGATTTCGCTATACAGAAAGTCACGCATAAAGAAAGACTTTGAAAGTTGAATTCGTCCTAAGTCTTCGAGTTTAGCGATGGAGGATACTTTTTTGATGATCATGTTATTTTACGTTGAGAATTATCACTTGAATAAAGTTGGAAAGATTTTATAAATTAACATGTTATACCGTCATAATTAGAAAAGTGAGAGTTTTTCCTTGAAATTAGATGAAATACAGAAAAATATCGAAAAAATTTCAATAGAAAATTGGAATAAATCATTTGGTGGAACCGCTAGTTCAGAAATAGCAAATGAAATTGAAATTGATAATTCAATTGTCATGCGTGCTATGGAAGATTTAGTAGCTGCGAATTATGGGACTATCAATGCAAATGTCGAATTGTCTCAAATATCAATAGACTCAGAAACGAGAGAATTTGAATTTACTCCGATTAAGGTGCATATATATTTTCCTTCAAAGCAGATGCTAGAAGAATTTTTTTACTCTAGTGATTTAGTTAGAAAAAGTATTCCAGAGTATAAGAAAAGATTATATCTAGGAGCTCATCAGTTATCACAGGTACTTTTTGATGAATCTGTATTAGCTCGATATTTTGATTATCCTGAATATTATGAACTCGATGATTCTAGATCAGGTGGGCATATCTATATTTGTTCTGAAGAAACACCTGAAGAAAGATATATCCATGTTAGACATGGTAGAAAAGCATTAGCAAATGGAAAATCAGCCATTGTTGCCATATATAAAGATTTGGCTAACATGAGCGAATTTGAACAAAGATATTGGCATTCGCACGAGCTTAATATCCATGAATTAGATTTTCTCCCTAATGACGAAGCCTATGAAAAATTCTTTAATAGAAATTATGAAGGTGCGTGGGTGAACTATACTGATGAATTATCAGATTTAACTAACAACTTAGAGTCATTAAACTCACTGTTTGAGAATAATATTTTTAATAAAGTACAAAATATTTATTGCCGTCCTCCAGTCGAAAATACTCAAAAATCTTATTTTGATAGTTGTAGTGAACTCTTTAAATTAGTCGGACCAGATAATATTAATCAGAAAACTTTAAAAGATTTTCTTAGAAATAATAAAGATTGTTTAGATAAAGATTTTGTATATGAATCAGGACGAGATATTAGTAAGTTAGAGTTATTAGGATTGTTTGAAGAAAAAATAGGATCTTCAAAAAAATTAACCAAAGCAGTACGTCTTTTGCAAAAAGATAGAACAGAAGCCGATCATAAAATCATTGAGTCTAAAATTGCTAGAGAAAACTTATCAGAACAGTTTTTTAATCATGTAGAAGAGATTAATGCCAACATTAAAGAAATTATTGAAAAAATAAAAAACCCGCTCTAAAGCGGGTTTTTTATTCCAAAATTAATCAGTTTTAACCAATCAATTTCTTCATCAATTCATTCACTTGAGCAGGGTTGGCTTTACTACGTGACGCTTTCATCACCTGACCAACTAGACCGTTAAAGGCTTTCTCTTTACCAGATTTATACTCTTCAACCATCTTCTCATTGGCAGCGAGCACTTCTTTAATGATTGCTTCAATCGCACCTGTATCAGTTTCCTGTTTCAGACCTTTCTCAGCAATAATTTCATCCGCAGTTTTGCCTTCTTCCCACATAAAGCCAAACACCTGTTTCGCGATCTTACCGCTAATGGTGTTATCAACAATACGTGCGATCATGCCACCCAGCTTCTCAGCAGATACAGGAGAGTCAGCAAGGTCTAGGCCAGCTTTGTTTAAAGCACCTGAGAATTCACCCATCACCCAGTTCGCAGCAATCTTACCTTGTGCAGCACCGCCAGCAGCCTTAACGACTTCTTCGTAAAATTCTGACATTTCACGAGTCAGTGTCAGTACGTGAGCATCATACTCAGTCACACCGAAGTCAGCCACGAAACGCGCACGACGTGCAGCAGGCAGCTCAGGCATTTGCGCTTTAATCGCTTCGATTTGCGCATCTGGAATCACCACAGGCAACAAGTCTGGATCAGGGAAGTAGCGGTAATCGTTCGCTTCTTCCTTAGAACGCATTGAACGGGTTTCCATCTTCACAGGGTCGAACAGACGAGTTTCCTGATCAATGGTGCCGTCCCATTCCAGAATTTCCATTTGACGTTCAATTTCAACATTGATCGCTTGTTCAATGAAACGGAATGAGTTCAGGTTTTTCAATTCACAACGTGTACCGAACGGTTGACCCGGACGACGTAAAGACACGTTACAGTCGGCACGGAACGAGCCTTCTGCCATGTTACCGTCAGAAATACCTAACCAGCGAACCAGCGTGTGAATTGCTTTGATGTAGGCAACAGCTTCTTCAACAGAACGCATATCTGGTTCAGATACGATTTCAAGAAGCGGCGTACCGGCACGGTTCAAGTCGATGCCTGACATGCCTTCAAACTGGTCATGGATTGATTTACCTGCATCTTCCTCAAGGTGCGCACGAGTCACGCCAATACGTTTTACTGTGCCATCTTCAAGCTGGATGTCGATATGACCCAAGCCCACAATCGGGTTGTCCATCTGGCTGATCTGGTAGCCTTTTGGAGAATCCGGGTAGAAGTAGTTTTTACGTGCAAATACAGAAGCCTGATCGATATATGCATCGATCCCCAGACCAAAACGAATCGCAAGATCAACGACTTCTTTGTTTAATACTGGCAATACGCCCGGCATAGCCAAATCTACAAGGCTCGCCTGAGTGTTTGGATCATTACCAAACTCGGTAGAAGAACCAGAGAAGATTTTAGATTTAGTCGCAAGCTGAGTGTGAATCTCGATACCAATAACGACTTCCCAACCGTCAATCAGGTTAGATTTTGGTTTAGCAGCGTTTTTAGCCATTATGCATTCTCCTCAGCAATTGCAGCGCGTTTAGTATGCCAATCGGTTGCTTGTTGATACTGATGTACCACAGACAACAATTGAGATTCTGACCAGTAGTTACCAATCAACTGTAAGCCAACTGGCAAGTTGTCTTTGTCAAAACCAACAGGCGCGTTAATCGCAGGAAGACCTGCAAGGTTTACCGCGATGGTGTAGATGTCACCCAAGTACATTTCAACCGGAGACAGGTTTGCACCGATACGGTATGCAGTAGTCGGTGCAGAAGGCGCAGCGATGACATCTACAGATTCAAATGCTTTTAAGAAATCTTGCTGGATTAAACGACGTACTTTTTGTGCTTTCACATAATAAGCATCGTAATAACCAGCAGACAGAGCATAAGTACCGATCAGGATACGACGCTGAACTTCAGCACCGAAACCTTCTGAACGGGAACGTTTGTAAAGGTCGAGAAGATCTTTTGGCTCTTCACAACGGTAGCCATAACGTACGCCGTCATAACGAGACAGGTTAGAAGATGCTTCAGCAGGTGCGATCAGATAGTAAGTTGGAACATAAGCTTCTGTCATGTTGAGATCAATCTCAACCAGAGTTGCACCCATTTCTTCCAGTTTTTTCAGTGATTCTTCAACACGTGCTTTCACGTCTGCATCTAGACCTTCAACATTGAAGTACTGTTTTGGAATACCAATGCGCAGACCTTTCACAGAAGTACCGTTCAGGTTGGCAACGTAGTCATCAACATCTTTATCCATTGATGTTGAATCTTTAGCATCATGACCGGCCATCACATTCATCAGGTAAGCACAGTCTTCAGCTGAACGTGCCATTGGGCCGCCTTGGTCTAGAGATGATGCATACGCGATCATACCAAAACGTGATACACGGCCATAAGTCGGTTTTAAACCAGTCAGACCACAGAAAGATGCTGGTTGACGGATTGAACCACCGGTATCCGTACCGGTTGCAAATGGCGCTAAATCCGCAGCCACAACCGCAGCAGAACCGCCTGAAGAACCGCCCGGAACATGATCCAGTGCCCAAGGGTTTTTGGTCGCGCCAAAGTAAGATGACTCGGAAGTTGAGCCCATGGCAAATTCATCCATGTTCACTTTACCAAGTGTGACTAAGCCCGCAGCTTTACCTTTCGCTACAACGGTCGCGTCGTAAGGAGAGATAAAATTGTCCAGCATTTTAGAACCGGCAGTGGTTTTAATGCCTTGGGTACAGAAGATATCTTTATGTGCAATGGGCACGCCAGTCAGGGCGGTGGCGTTGCCTGCTTTGATTGCAGCATCGGCAGCATCAGCTTGAGCCAATGCCTGTTCAGCAGTCACGGTCACATAAGCTTTGACCTGTGCATCAATTTTTTCGATGCGTTTTAAATAGTGTTGAGTCAATTCGCGGGATGAAAATTGAGCATTTGCCAAACCTTCAGTCAGTTCACGAATGGATAAGCGGTGTAAATCTGTCATGAGAAATAATTCTTTACGTTTAATTTAATAAAAAGAATGAACTGGGTAGTAATTACTCAATCACGCGTGGGACGAGATACAAACCGTCCTGTACAGCAGGTGCAACTGCTTGGTATTCCTCACGATGATTGCTTTCCGACACGACATCTTCACGTAAAGGCTGTGGGTGGTCGAAAGGGCTTTTCAGTGGTTCAACACCGTCAGTATCGATGCCTTTCAGGGTTTCCATCATGCCTAAAATTTTATTTAAACTTTGAGCATATTCAGCAGATTGCGTATCATTAAGAGATAACCTTGCGAGGTTGGCAATAGCTGAAACTGTTTCTGCATTTAAATCTGCAGAAGACTGTGCATCCGATGTAGACATAATATTACCTAATCAGTATTAAAAAAATTCAAATTATCATGCGTTATGATAAGCGATTGACTTGTCCAAATCATCACATTTAGTTAAAGTGGCCACCTTGCGTCCATATAAAGTTTAACTGAGAACGTCCCCGTGATTCTAAAACGACTAATAGGCTTGTTTTCGCCAGATCTCGCTATTGATTTAGGTACTGCAAATACACTTATTTATGCGCCAGGACGAGGCATTATATTAAATGAACCGACGGTTGTAGCCATCCGTCACAGTGGTTCACATAAAATTGTTGCTGCCGTAGGTCTTGACGCGAAACAAATGCTTGGTCGTACCCCAGCAAATATTTCTGCAATCCGTCCGATGAAAGACGGCGTGATTGCGGATTTCGAAGTGACCGAAACCATGTTAAATCAGTTCATTGGTAAGGTACACGAAAAACGTTTATTCCCGCCAGCGCCACGCGTGGTGGTTTGCGTGCCATGTAAATCGACACTGGTTGAACGCCGTGCGATCCGTGAAGCAGTTTATAATGCGGGTGCACGTGAAGTACGTCTGATTGAAGAACCGATGGCAGCTGCAATTGGTGCAGGCATGCCGGTTGAGCAGGCGTGTGGTTCGATGGTTGTTGATGTGGGCGGCGGTACAACTGAGATTGCAGTAATTTCATTACAGGGCTGCGTATATGCAGACTCGCTGCGTATTGGCGGTGATGTATTTGATGAACAGATTATCAACTACGTGCGTAAGGCACATGGTTGCGTGATCGGTGAAACTACAGCTGAAGTGATCAAAAAAGAAGTCGGCATGGCACTTCCAGATGAAGGTGCAAAACCGCTGGAAATTGAAGTCCGTGGCCGTAACCTGGCTGAAGGTGTGCCTCGTGCGATTGTGGTGAACTCGGATGAAGTCACTCAAGCGATTTCTGATCCACTACAAAACATTGTGTCTGCGGTGAAATCTGCACTGGAACAAACACCTCCTGAACTATCTTCTGATATCGCTGAACGCGGGATCGTGTTGACCGGTGGTGGTGCATTGTTGCGTAACCTGGACAAGCTGCTTGCCAAAGAAACAGGTCTGCCTGTGGTGGTTGCTGAAGATCCACTGTCTTGTGTGACTCGTGGTGGCGGTAAGGTACTCGAATTCTTCGACAATCCAAATCATGACATGTTATTTGTAGGCTAAGACAAGGATTCGGCGGGTGCAAGCACATCTGTTTTCTCGACAACCGCCATCTTTTCGCTCTTTTATCATTGCACTGATAACATGTCTGGTGGTGCTGTTCTTTGACTGGCGCATGCCACATGTTGTTCAACCTGCAAGGGATGTCTTGTACGCGGCCTATAATCCCATTTATGCCGTGGCCAGCTATCCGGTACTGTCGCGAGAATGGCTGAATCAACAAACCAAATCTGAAGCGCAACTGCGTCGTGAAAATACCGCGATGCAGGCTGAGCTATTGCAGGCGCAAGTTCGCCTACAAAAAATTGCAGAACTTTCTGCAGAAAATACTCGTTTACGCGGTCTTTTAGATACCCCTCTGATTCTTGATGGACGTATGGAAATTGCTGAGGTGATTGGTACCGATGCTGATCCGCTACGCCATATCATCGTGATCAACCGTGGTTCCAATAACAAGCTGAAAGTCGGTCAGACCGTACTGGATGATATGGGGATTATGGGACAGATTATTGATGTCTATCCGCATAGTAGCCGGGTCATGCTGCTCTCTGATAAAGAACACTCCTTGTCAGTGCGTCTGGAACATACTGGTATGCGTGCCATTGTCTCGGGGACCGGGGATCTGGGACGCCTGAAAATGGAATATGTACCGACCAGCGCCAATATCAAAGTTGGTGAAAAAGTTTACAGTTCAGGTCTGGGACAGCATTTTCCGGCAGGTTATCTGGTGGGAACAGTATCCAATGTGAAACGGCATAATTCAGGGGAATTTGCCCAGATTGATGTTACTCCAGCGGCACAGTTGGCCGGTGGTCATCATGTCGTCGTGCTGTTCTCTGACTCATTAGCGATGGAGCAACCGCATGTCAATCGCTAAGATGCGACCTAAAACACATCGTGATCCTTTATTTGCCATTGTTATTTCAGTGATTGTGGCTTCTGTTCTCTCAGTCTATCCACTGTCTTACGAGACCTCGGGATGGCGTCCATTATTTATGTTAATGGTCATGCTGTTCTGGGTATTGTGTCAGCCGACCTGGTGTGGAATCTGGTTTGCATTTGCTACCGGGATCTTCATTGATTTACTGCTTGATGCGCCTTTAGGTCTCAATGCACTTAGCTTTATCATCATTGCTTTTGTGGCACGTTTCCTGACCCGTGAGCGCCGTATTCTGACCTTTGCTAATTTATGGGTCATTACGGCAATTGCGATTCTGGCACATTTGATGATTATCTTCTTTGCCCAGATTTCGACCGGCGTACAATTCTCATTTGCACGACATTGGATTCCCATGCTGACTAGTGTCATCATATGGCCAGTGCTTTATTACTTTTTGAGAAAATGGCGCATTTAATCCTCGCTTCCAGCTCACCTCGACGCCGTGAACTTTTGCAGCAACTCGGGCTGAACTTTGAGATCTGTAGCCCAGATGTAGACGAATCTGTACTGGAAAATGAGTCCATTGCAGCCTATGTCGAACGTCTGGCGCAAGTCAAAGCGGAAGCGGTGGCCAAGCTGTTTCCGGATGCCATTATTATTGCTGCGGATACCAGTTTAGGTGTGAATAATGAGATTTTGGGGAAACCTGAATCCAAAAAGCATGCCTTTGAAATGTGGGAAAAAATTTCAGGGAGATGGCATGATGTGTATACTGGAGTGTGCGTCCGCACAAAAGAAGAAAAATACAGTATAGTAGTTCGTACACAGGTTGAATTTCAGCCACTAAATAGCCATGATATGGAAAGTTACTGGGCAACAGGTGAGCCGCTTGGGAAAGCAGGTGCCTATGCAATACAGGGAATTGCAGCGCGTTATATTCCAAGAATAGAAGGTAGTTATTCTAATGTAGTGGGATTGCCACTATATGAAACAGTACAGTTATTGCAGACGGTTAAGGCACTAAATTAACTGCTGAAAAAGAATTCTTATAATGTTTTGAGTGTTGTTATGTCTGACGAGTTGTTGATTAACGTCACACCGATGGAATGTCGTGTGGCGTTGATTGAAAACGGCACGGTGAATGAACTGTTTGTCGAGCGTACGGCCAAGCGCGGATTGGTCGGGAATATCTATAAAGGAAAAGTGGTCCGGGTCTTGCCGGGCATGCAGGCCGCTTTTGTCGATATTGGCCTGTCCAGAACGGCATTTTTGCATATCAATGACATGGTCTGGCCACGTAGCCAGCCAACGCCGAATGTATTTGAGCTGTTGCAGCCAGGTCTGATTCTTACCGTTCAGGTGATGAAAGATATGCTTGGCACCAAGGGCGCTCGTCTATCTACTGATCTTTCTATTCCTTCACGTTATTTGGTCTTGATGCCATATGGCAATCATATTGGCGTATCGCAGCGGATTGAATCCGAAGATGAACGCAATCGTTTACGCTCGATCATTGAGCGTATTCAGGCAGAACACAAGTTGCCTGGCTCCGTGATTGTCCGTACTGCTGCGGATGGCATTGAAGAAGAGGCGATTGCACAGGATATGGCTTATCTGGCTAAACTCTGGGAATACATTCAGCGCAAACAAAAAGTCATCGCAGTGCCTTCATTGATCTTTGAAGAGCTGCCTTTGCCACAGCGTGTTATTCGTGACCTGGCCAATGAAGAAACCGAAAAGATCTATATCGATTCACGCGAAATTCACGGCAAGTTGAAAGAGTTTGTGGATGAGTTCGTGCCGAATATGAAAGACCGTTTACTGCATTATCCGGGCGAGCGACCAATTTTCGATTTGTACAATGTCGAAGAAGATCTGCAAAAGGCTTTACAAACCCGTGTCGCACTAAAGTCTGGCGGTTATCTGATGATTGACCAGACCGAAGCCATGACCACCATTGATGTTAATACCGGTTCTTATGTGGGCGGCCGCTCGCTGGAAGATACGGTGTTTAAAACCAATATGGAAGCCACACAGGTGATTGCACGTCAGCTGCGTCTGCGTAATCTGGGCGGTATTATCATCATCGACTTCATTGACATGCAGGAAGCCCAGCACCGTGAAGAGGTGATGAACCAGTTTGTGAAAATGCTGGAACGTGATCATGCCAAAACCAAGATCACCCAGGTGTCTGAACTGGGGTTGGTGGAGATGACGCGTAAGCGTACCCGTGAGTCTTTGGAACACTTGTTATGCGAGTCCTGTCCGACCTGTCAGGGACGTGGATATGTGAAAACAGCAGAATCAGTGTGTTACGAAATCTTTCGGGAAATCCTGCGCTATGCTCGCGCTTATGAATCACAAAGTGGCTTTACTGTTGTTGCCCATCCGGCAGTGATTGATCGGCTGTTGACTGCAGAAGCCCCGGCTGTGGCGGATCTGGAACACTTTATTAATCGTGTAATTAAATTCCAGGTCGAAAATTTATACACGCAAGAGCAATACGATATCATTCTCAGCTGAAATTGTAACAGAATATCGTTAAACACTTGTTACATCTGAAATTTTACAACTCTACTGATATTTACAATACTAGAAACATCAAATTAGCCAAAGCCTTTCTCCCAGTTCTAGGCTTAGCAAAAGGAGTCTATGATGAGTATGAGTAAAGTTGTAATCAATAAAAGCTTGAAACACGTATTAGAACCAAAGGCTGTGCATGCAGGATATATTGTGGATGAACGCGGGAATGAAGTTCAGATTACAGCTTCTATGATTCGCTCTGTCTGCCATCAGTTATTGAAACAATGTCGTACTATTAAAAGTTAATTAAACCAAAATAGATTGCGGTTGTATGAATTTCATTCAAACTGTAAAAAGAATAAAATAAAGGGGCTTAAATTGCCCCTTTATTTTTTACTAAATGATTGGCAAAAGTGCTCACACACTTTTTAGCAGTCCATTGCCAGATTTTATTCGTCCGCGGCTAACTGACCGCTTTCAACTTTGGGACGGGTTCACCATCCACAATCCGTTCGAAGCGTTGAATTTCTTCTTCAAGATGAGTCAATAGATTCTGCATTTTGGGTAGAGCATTACGGCAAGCAGTAAGACCTACTTCAAGCTTGTCCATATAACTGGTCATGGTGATATTCAGTGCCTGTCCATCCAGTACAATCGAAGCCGGATATAAGGCTTCCAAACGTGCGCCATTCCAGTACAGAGGTTCCTGAGGACCAGGGACATTGGAAATGATCACGTTAAATGCCTGACGTTTTGGCATTAAGCCAGATGCAATATTGAATCCTGCAAGACCGTAGACAAAAGCACTATAGTTCAGAATCTGATTGGCATTCATGCGCTTAAAGCGTTCTTTAGCACTGAGTACACTGCGACGTACCGTTTTAAGACGCTCCAAAGGATCATCCTTATGCGTGCCCAGATTCGCCAGAATCATGGTAATACGGTTGGAAACATCGGAGTCATCGCTACGTACAGAAGCGGGCACCATTGCAATTAATGGTTTTTTCGGCAAGGCATTTTGTGTGAGTAAATATTCGCGTAAGGCACCTGAACAGATCGCTAACACGATATCATTAATCGTTACACCTAAAGCTTTAGAAATATGACGTAAACGTGAGAATTCAAAAGATTGGGCTGCGAAACGACGTGAGGCACTGACACGCTGATTTAAAATAGAACTTGGTGCTTGAAAGCTGGACACATAATCCGGATTACGCCCCATATCTTTCAGTACGGTTTGTGATAATTCATAAGCCACTCGTGGCGTACATTCCAGCTGGCCTTTAATCGCCTGTAACACATTCTTCATGCGGCTGACTTTCGGCGCTTTCAGACGTTTTGCTCGTGGACCTTCTACACACCAAGGTGGCACAATACTTTTCGCATGTGGATCATGAGAAAGTGATTTTTCTACCAGACGCATGCCTGCAATACCGTCTACCATCGCATGGTGAATCTTGAAGTACATGGCAAAACGGTTGCCTTCAATGCCTTCAATAATATGACAGGTCCAAAGCGGTTTAGCGCGGTCAATCAGTGCGCTGTGTTCTTGGGAAATATAAGTCAGCAGCTCGCGGATACGCCCAGGTTTCGGTAAGGCAATATGACGAAAATGATGATCTAAATCAAACTCTTCATCTTCATCCCAAAATAAACCGTTTAAATAGTTATTAAATGGAGGAATCGGTGAGGATTTGGAATTGCGAATATCAGTCACCAGATCCCGGATAAAAGAGGCTGGTGCATTGTCAGGAATTTGAAACAAAAATAACCCGCCTACATGCATAGGCTGCTGCCGTTTCTCTAAAGACAAAAAAATAAAGTCAATCGGATGTAATGGACGCATAGCGTAGATTGCCTCACTGCATTTTCTTCAGCTGCTCATGTATAAGCAACCTTGTTAGAATTATTGGTATCACATTACAAAGTATAGCGATTTTGTCGCATAAAGGTACTGATTTTTCTGTAGCCGATTGGTTCACAAAAAAACCACCCGACGAACGGATGGTTTTTTAAGATTATTTTTTCAAGTTCCCGGCATGCAAGCCACATTCTTTATGGGTGGCTTCTTCCCACCACCAGCGTCCTTCACGTTCATGCTGATTTGGCAGCACAGGACGGGTACAAGGTTCACAGCCAATGGAGATAAAACCTTTTTCATGTAGTGGGTTGTATGGAATTTCCATCATTCGGATATAATTCCACACATCTGCACTAGACCAGTTGGCAAGGGGATTATATTTAATCAGCTGTTTGCCTGGACCAGAAAAACCTTCATCAGATTGAACCACTGGAATGTCATTACGTGTTCCCGGGCTTTGGTCTTTACGCTGACCGGTAATCCAGCCATCTAAAGTTGCCAGTTTTTTGCGTAAAGGTTGCACCTTGCGGATTCCGCAACATTCCTGATGGCCGTCACGGTAGAAACTGAACAAACCTTTTTCAGTCGTCAGTTGTTGAATCGCATCTGTTTCCGGGAAACAGATTTCGATATCAATATTATAGTGCTGGCGGACTTTTTCAATAAATTGATAAGTCTCAGCATGCAGACGCCCTGTATCCAGGCTAAATACCCGGAAAGGTTTACCTAAATTAGATGCCATATCAATCAGTACAACATCTTCTGCACCAGAAAATGAAATGGCAATTTCGCCTTCCTGCTCGAGAGCAAGCGCTAAAATTTCACTTGGTGATTTATCTGCATATTCAGATGCAAGCGCATCTACCATAGCAATAGTGGGGATTTTGGTCATATGAGTCCTGGCGGCATAGGCTTGGAAATGACGTGGCCTATATGAATTTATTTCAGATTTATTCTATTTTAATAGAAATGCCCAAAGCTACTTATCACTAAAAAATAAATACTTATGAAAAAAACAGATTTAAAAAAGAACAGTGCAAAATCTTTTTCTTCAGCTATGATAGGGCAAAATTTTTTCAATACAACTGAGGGGATGCTTCATGGAAGTCGTATGTCTAGATCTAGAGGGCGTTTTGGTTCCAGAAATTTGGATCAATTTTGCTAAAAAAACAGGTATTAAAGAGCTCGAAGCAACGACACGTGATATTCCTGATTATGATGTGTTGATGACCCAGCGTTTGAATATTTTAAAACAGCATGGTTTAGGTTTAAATGATATTCAGGCCGTGATTGCGGATATGGGGCCATTTGAAGGTGCTAAAGAATTTGTAGAATGGGTAAGTACTCATTTTCAGCTGATTATTCTGTCTGACACTTTCTATGAATTTGCTCATCCTCTAATGAAGCAACTAGGCTGGCCAACGATTTTCTGTCATAAGCTGGAAACTGATGAAGAGGGCATGATCACTGCTTATAAACTTCGCCAGCCAGATCAGAAGCGTCAGGCAGTGAAAGCATTACACGGTCTGAATTTCCGTGTGATTGCAGCCGGTGATTCATATAACGATACCACAATGCTGGGTGAAGCAGATCATGGCTTCCTGTTCGACGCACCAGAGAATGTGATTGCAGAATTCCCGCAATTCCCGCCAATTCATGGTTATGACGCATTGAAAGAAGCAATTCGTAATGCATCGGTACGTGATATTCCAGCTTAATATTTAAGTGTATGTAATAAAAGAAAGGGCGCTTATAGCGCCCTTTCTTGTTGAATACTAATTTTTTAACGCAATTAGAAACGGTAACCGATTTTCATACCATAGCCGATTGCATGGTTGTCTTCAAAGCTACCTTTTACTTCACCACCTGTTTGTGCTTGTGCATCTCCTAGCCAGAAGTATTTAACCCCAGCCTGGATAAAATAGTTTTCTGCAGGGCTGTATTGGCCGCCTAGACCGACACTCCAATAACCTTCAGTTGGACCCAAGGTGGTTACCGGGTTTCCTGCACCAGAGTCATAACCTACAGCAGCAGAGCCTGACCATTTAACGTTAAATTTATGACCTAAACCCACATTTGCAGACCATTGATCATCTGAATAATCGACAAGATTCTGCTGTTTTCCGGTGAGTGCGCCAGTTAGCTGAGATAAATAAGCAGGTTTTACTGCAAACTGATCCCAATGTACCCAGCGAATATTAGCAAAGGCTAAGGTATTTTTTGCAATGCCTGACTGTAAGTCAATGTTGACTGATTGTGGTGTAGTAATTTCCGCTTTATGGTAAGTTGGAATTACTGGTTTACCCAATAATGTGCCAGTTAATCCAGGAATATATAAAGCCCCATCTGTACCAAAACCGAAGGTTTCTGTGGTATCTAATTCATGTTTAATTTCAGAGCGATAAGTCACAGCAGCTTTTAAGGCAATTTCAGGAATAGAATATGCAAAACCAGCTAACCAACCGTAAGCTTCACTTTCTTTAAGGTCAATATCATAACCGCCAAGAACTTGCGGGCCTCTATATGCTGTACCACGTAGGGAGACTTTCGCCTTTACGCTTTGATAGACAGGTCCGGCATAAACATTCCAGTTCTCATTTGGCTGATACCCTATAAGTGCTGTAATGCTATTGGTTTTTACTTCAACAGAAGTGCCCTCCAATACACCAGTATTGGTATTTACTGTAGCAAAAGCATTAGATTCAGGCGCATATTGAGCGTCAGCTCCAAATGGCTGGTCATAAAGTAAACCCAGAGATATTTTATCAGTTGCCTGAATTTTTATAGCAGCAGTAGGGAAGTAGTAATCTTCAGCCATATCGCTGACTTTATTGCCGGCATTGTCTTTACCTTGAACTTCTGGATCTAAAACAGAAATACCCGCTTCCGCATAGTTACCAGGTTGTAAAAAAGCCTGAATAGACTGGCCTGAACGGTCTAAACCGGCAGCGAACACGAGAGAAGTAGGCAGGCTAGAAAGAAGAATAGCGATAGAGATTGGCTTAAGCTTCATGGCTCATCCTTGACAATGTTGCATAAATATTAATAAAAGTTGTGGAAAAGTAACACAAATTTAAAAAGAGTAAATGCTCCACTTCGTCCAAGAAATGAACTATGGCGGTTATAAAAAATGATTGCTTAGAGTATTTATACTATATTTTTTGATTAACTTAATGAAAATAAACAAATAATAATTTTTATCAAAATATATTAAAAACAAAATTTAGGCAAAATTTGATTGGTGATAAAAGCATCGAATAGTATACGGGTGTATAAAATATAAATGGGATAATAAAAACCACCCGAAGGTGGTCTTTATTAACTATCAGGAATTAGAAACGGTAGCCGATTTTCAGACCGTATGCCCATGCATCGTTATCTTCGAATTCAGCAACATATTCAGGACCACCGGCTTGTGCACCTGTTTGTGCTTTTGCATCACCTAACATGAAGTATTTTACACCACCAGCAATGAAAGTGGCTGGTGTTGGGCTGTATTGAAGACCTAGGCCAACATTCCAGTAACCTTCAGTTGGACCAAGTGTAGATACAGGGTTGCCTGCACCAGAATCCCAACCTACTGATACGTTACCAGCCCATAGGTCATTAAACTTGCGACCTACACCTACAGTTGCTGAAATTTGGTCATCTTCATATTCAACCAGATTAAAGCCATCTGGACGACCTACTAGAGGGCCTACAGCTTCACTTACATTGCCAAATTGGTAAGGGCGAATAGAAAAGTTTGACCAGTCTACCCAGCGTACATTAGCGAAAGCTACAGTATTTGCCATTACACCTGTTTGGAAATCCAAGTTTACAGATTGAGGTGTAGTAATTTTAGTTTTGCCTGAATCATCTAAAGTAGCAAGCTGGGCAGGAGAAACACCTAAACCACCTAATACAGTTGTTAGTAAAGGGAAGTTTAAAAGTGATAAGTCTTCAGAAGCTGAAACATCATGGTCAATTTCTGAACGATAAGTTACAGAAGCTTTTAAAGCAATATCTGGGATTTGGAAGGCTAAACCTGCTAACCAGCCTGTACCACTTGTTTCTTTAAATGTCGCATCATAACCATTGAAAAGACTATATGCTTGACCGCGTAAGCTTAGATTCCCTTTAACGGTTTGATAGACACCACCACCGTAGATATTCCAGTTTTCAGTCGGTTGGTAACCAAAAACTAAAGATAGGTTTTGAGTATCTACTTCAACTTTAGTATTGCCTTCGCCTAAGAAATTATTACCTGCAGCAAGTGCTCCAGTTAACTGTTGAAATGCTGCACTATTTCTAACTTGTGCTTCAGCACCTGCTAGAGTTTGCTCATTTATTGGCGCTCCTAGAGCTTCAAGAGCTGCAACTGCTCTAGCACGTACAATATTATTTATTGCACCAGTTGATAAAATAGTGTCTGTACCTGGGTTTGAAGTAAAGATATTGGTACCTTGGTATTCTGCATCAGCGCCATATGGTTGGTCATATAAAATACCGACTGAGAATTTTTCAGTAGGTTGGAATTTTAAGGCTGCGCTTGGGAAATAGTAATCACCAGCCATATCTTCGATATTACGGCGTGTTTCACTTGTACCAGCTTCTTTACCAGATACATCTGGATCTAGGACTGAAATACCTGCTTCAAAATAATTACCTGGTTGCAGGAAGGCCGCCATTGATTGGCCTGAACGATCTAGTGCTGCTGCAAATGCGCCTGTCATAGGCACAGTTGCAAGAATCATTGCAGTAGTTAATGTTTTTAATTTCATTTACGTCTTTCCTTGAGGTACAAATTTATATCTAGCGTTGTTGTTTGCACTTATTAAATTTTTGGAGATTTCGGGTATTTATCCGCAATCATTTGTTACTCCATGTGACAAAAATAGCACAATTAAAATAAGAGTAAATGCTCTAGAAAAAACTAATTAGTCTAAAAAAGCACCAAAATAGAGTTTTTGCACCAAAAAATGGCCTTATTTTGAAATAAGTATTTGAAAGTAAAAGAAATAAAATAATGGAGAAAAAATGATTTTTTGTATAAAAAATATTCTAAAAATATGAAGATTAACGCTAATTTTTTGAAGTATAGATCACATTTTGAAAGGGTGGTGCGCCCTGCGGGACTCGAACCCACGTCGGTCGCTTAGGAGGCAACTGCTCTATCCAGTTAAGCTAAGGGCGCGAAAAGAAGGCTATTGTACTGTAAAAAATGCAAAAAAAAAGTTATTGCCGCAGCAATAACTTTAAAAATCATCGATTAAAAGATTTTTTGATTAATTCTTAGGGCGCAGTGCCTTAAACAGAATAAACATGATCACTACCCAGATCGGAAGCATCAGTACTGATTCTTTAAAGCCTTGTGTCCACATGATGTAAAGAATGGTTGCAATGAAAGCTAAAACCAGAATATTACTTGCAGGTGACCACAATGCAGGGAAACTGGTCTTTTGTCCTAACTGCTTCATGCTTTGCATAAACTTGAAGTGGGTCAAGCTAATCATGGCCCAGTTCAGTACCAATGCACCTACCACCACATAAATCAGGTGACTTAAAGCATCTTCAGGAACAAAGTAGTTTAGGAGTACACAGCCGAAAATCAGCAGGGCAGAGAACAGTACTGCAGGAATAGGAACCCCTTGTTTGTTCACAGTCTTGAAGATTTTAGGGGCATTACCTTGCTGTGCCAGACCATAAAGCATACGGCTATTGGCATACATACCACTGTTATAAACAGAGAGTGCCGCTGTCAGGATGATGAAGTTCAGTAAATGTGCTGCCCAGTCAATGCCTAGTTGGCTAAAGATCATCACAAACGGGCTTTTATCTAGGCCGCCAAGCTCTAACTGATTCCAAGGTACTAAAGACAATAGAATGGTCAATGCACCTACATAGAATACCAGAATACGGAATACGACCTGATTAATCGCTTTTGGAATGGTTTTTTCTGGATTTTCAGCTTCTGCTGCGGCCATCCCGATCAGTTCAATCCCACCGAAGGCAAACATCAGGAAGGCCAGCATATAGAATAAGCCTTCAAAACCATTCGGGAAGAAACCGCCTGCTGTCCAAAGGTTGCTGAAAGAAGCTCCTGAAGATGCATCAGCAGTCAGGATCAGATAGAGACCAAAGACAATCATAGAAACGACCGCAGTCACTTTCACAATAGACAGCCAGAATTCTGATTCACCGTAGAATTTCACATTGCCGAGATTGACCAGCGTAATTACGATGAAGAAAAACAGGACTGAGGTCCAGGCAGGAATATGAGGCCACCAGTAATTAATATATTTTGCAACGGCGGTAAGCTCGGTCATGGCTACCAGGATATATAAGATCCAGTAGTTCCAACCCGCAAGGAAACCAGGGAATTTACCCCAATATTTATAAGCAAAATGGCTGAATGAACCTGCTACAGGTTCATGAACAATCATCTCACCCAATTGACGCATGATTAAGAATGCAATTAAGCCACCAATGGCATAGCCAAGAATAATAGAAGGACCCGCAGATTGGATCACCTGTGCGGAACCTAAGAATAAGCCTGTGCCAATTGCACCGCCCATGGCGATCAACTGAATATGACGGTTCTTTAAGCCACGCTGAAGTTGTGAAGACTCGTTATTCAAAGTGTTCAGCCCGACAATGTAAGAAATAGGTATAAAGATTGTAATGGAACAAAGATAAGAAGCCTAGAGTACCCGTCTGGATGAAATATTATTATCGTATTTATAAAAAAAAATTATAAAAATAAATAGAATAAAAGATATGTGAATCAATATATTAATTTTATTGAAAATGTAACTGATGAGTTTGCTGTTTTTTTAACTCGACACAAATGCTGTTTTTTTATACTTAGGTCGGGCAAGGCAGCTACTTGGCTTTAAACCGATTATACTCGTCTCACAAATATTCAATAATTTTGATCAGAATAAAGACAAGCCAGAGGAAGAAAGTATTCATGAGTTTCGCTGCCCAAATCAAAATCCCAGCCACTTACATGCGCGGAGGCACCAGTAAAGGGGTGTTCTTTAAACTGGACGATTTACCTGTTGCTGCACAGCAGGCAGGCCGGATTCGGGATCAGCTGTTATTAAGAGTGATCGGCAGCCCCGATCCTTATGGCAAACAGATTGATGGTATGGGTGGCGCCAGTTCAAGTACCAGCAAAACCGTAATTTTGTCTAAAAGCCAGCAGGAAAATCATGATGTGGATTATCTGTTTGGTCAGGTATCGATTGATCGCCCTTTTGTAGACTGGAGTGGTAATTGTGGCAATCTGACTGCAGCAGTTGGGGCATTTGCGATTTCCAATGGCCTGGTCGATCCTGCACGTATTCCTGAAAATGGGCTGTGTACGGTGCGAATCTGGCAGGCGAATATTCAGAAAACCATTATCGCCCATGTACCGATGCAGAATGGTCAGGTTCAGGAATTAGGTGATTTTGAGCTGGATGGCGTAACTTTCCCAGCAGCCGAAGTACAGATTGAATTTCTGGATCCTGCCGATGATGATGCCGAGGGCGGTTCAATGTTTCCGACCGGAAATTTAACCGATACGCTAGAAGTACCGAATATTGGCAGCTTTGAAGTAACGATGATTAATGCCGGGATCCCGACAGTTTTCTTAAAGGCAGAAGATCTGGGCTATAACGGTACCGAGTTACAGGACCATATCAATAATGATGCAGCTGCCTTGGTGAAGTTTGAAACCATCCGAGCCTATGCTGCTCAACAGATGGGTCTGATTCAGGACATTAGTGAAGCTGTTACACGTCAGCATACGCCAAAGATCGCTTTTGTGGCTCCGCCAAAGACTTATACGTCCTCTAGTGGTAAGGAAGTCACTGAAACAGATAGCGATATTCTGGTCCGTGCCTTATCGATGGGTAAGTTGCATCATGCCATGATGGGAACAGCCGCTGTAGCGATTGGAACAGCGGCAGCGATTCCGGGAACTTTGGTCAATCGTGTTGCGGGTGGCGGTGAACGTGAATCAGTCCGCTTTGGTCATCCTTCCGGTACCTTAAGAGTGGGTGCGCAAGCAGTGCAGGAAAATGGAGAATGGAAAGTAAAAAAAGCCATCATGAGTCGTAGTGCGCGTGTGCTAATGGAAGGTTGGGTGCGTGTTCCTGAAGATGTTCTTTCTTAAAATTATTTCTTGAGAAATTAGCCTAAGTAAAACCATCAGTTCTCTGGTGGTTCTTTTATTGATGCAGATTTTCTACCTCAAATTTTCAGTCTAAATACAGAATTATGAAACAACATTTGGATTTAAGACTGAAAATTCAAAGCAATTCTAGGTACAATGCCTGATAACAGACAGGCACTTATAAACTGTCATTTTATTATTCTGGCTACGTATTCGAGGCGAATGTGTCATCTATCACTGACGTATCAACCCATGCACTAACTCAAGCACAACAACGGATTCAACACGATTTAATGACTGCTTTGGAAGCCTTTTCCATTCCGGAACCGTTAAAGTCGGCAGTACATCATGCCGTAATGCTAGGAGGAAAGCGGGTACGTCCAGCACTCTGTTATGCCACTGCCGCTTTAAAACCGAATCAGAATAGTGCTGCGGTACGCCGTGCCGCAGTTGCGATCGAGTTTATTCATTGCTATTCGTTAGCCCATGATGACCTGCCATGTATGGACAATGATTTGTTACGTCGTGGTCAGCCAACCTGTCATGCTGCTTTTGGTGAAGATACGGCTCTTTTGGCGGGTGATATTTTGCAATCTATGGCGTTTGAAATTCTGGGTAGTCGTCTATTTGATCAGGGGCCTGCAGTAGAGCCAGCGATTGTCTTGAAGCAGATGCAGATTCTGGCGACTGCTTCCTCGAAAATGGTCAATGGTCAGGTACTGGATTTACAGGCCGAAGGCAAAAAAATTGATCAGGAAGCATTGGAAACCATTCACCGAAATAAAACCGGAGCTTTGATCAGTGCAGCGATTATGATGGCAGCGGTGACGATCTTTGAAGGGACTGATCTGGCCATTCCAAAATTGCGTGAATTCGGGCAAGCCATTGGTCTTGCTTTCCAGGTGCAGGACGATATTCTGGATATTATTTCTGATACAGAAGTGCTGGGTAAAACGGCGGGCAAGGATGAACAGGTGGAGAAGTCAACTTATCCAGCATTGATGGGTTTAGAGAAAGCCCAAGCCTATGCACAGCAATTACATGATCAGGCCATGACTGCACTGAATCATTTTGAAAGTCAAGCCGATGACCTGATGCAGATTACCCAGTTCTTGCTGACACGTAAAAGCTGATTTTAATAAACTAATCTTCCTGAAATCAGCTTAAAACAAGCATAAAAAAGAGGACTTAAAGTCCTCTTTTCTTTTATATTGAATTACTTGCTTTCGTTATACAGACGTTCTGCCTGTTCAAAGCGTGTTGTAATTTCAGCTGTTGGTGCTTTGCCTAAGAGACTTACAACTACAATCGCAATCCAAGAACAGATAAAGCCTGGAATAATTTCATAGATGCCGGCTGGAATAAAACCAAGACCTGTTCCACCAACAGTATTCTTCCACAGAATCACCATACATGCGCCAACGATCATGCCTGCCAAGGCGCCATTCAAGGTCATGCGCTTCCAGAACAAAGACAGAATAATCAGTGGACCAAAAGCAGCGCCAAAACCTGCCCAGGCATACGCCACCAGACCCAAGACTTTAGATTCAGGATTACCAGCCATCCAGATTGCCAATAAAGCAATGAGAAGCACCATCAAACGACCGACCCAAACCAGTTCTTTTTGTGAGGCATTTTTACGTAGGAATGATTTATAGAAGTCTTCAGTCAGGGTACTTGAACAAACCAGTAACTGACAGCTAAGCGTACTCATCACCGCGGCCAAAATTGCCGCCAGAACCACACCGGCAATCCATGGATTGAACAGAATTTTAGTGAGTTCCATAAATACGGTTTCAGGATTGGCATTCACCACAGCAGCGAGTTCCGGATGTTGCTGGAAATAGGCAATACCAAAGAAACCTGCAGCCACTGCACCACCCAAACAAAGCGTCATCCAGGTCATCCCGATACGGCGTGCATTTGGAATCGACTTCACTGAATCGGCGGCCATGAAACGCACTAAAATATGCGGCTGACCAAAATAACCCAAACCCCATGCCATTAATGACAGGATCGCGATGGTACTCAGATCACCGACCAAGTTCATGGCCTGTGGACGTGCGGCTTCCAAAGCGAGCGTAACTTGCGACATATCTGAAAAAGTCAGGATGGTTACGATTGGCGTAAGAAGCAGGGCGAAGATCATCAGGGTTGCCTGAATGGTATCCGTCCAGCTGACTGCTAGGAAACCGCCAATAAACACATAACTGATCGTTGCAATCGCACTGATCCAGAGCGCTGTACTATAAGACATGTCGAACATACTTTCGAACAGCCGCGCACCTGCCACCATGCCTGAAGCACAGTAAATTGCAAAGAAAATCAGAATGACAAATGCAGAAACCACACGCAGTACTTTTTTCTGATCGTTAAAACGGTTCGAGAAATAGTCCGGTAGGGTCAGGGCATTATGCTGGACTTCGGTATGGACCCGTAAACGACCCGCAACCAGCAGCCAGTTCAGCCAGGCACCGATAATCAGACCAATCGCAATCCACATTTCAGACAGGCCTGAAAGATAAATTGCACCCGGCAAGCCCATCAGCAGCCAGCCACTCATGTCGGAAGCCCCTGCAGAAAGTGCAGTTACGAAACTACCTAAACGTCGGCCCCCTAAGATGTAATCAGAAAAGTTGTTTGTCGCGCGGTATGCCATCAGGCCAATCACGACCATGCCGACAATATAAAAAAGAAAGGTAATTAAGGTTGGATTTAGGGAGCTCATACGGTATCCATTTTTAAGTTGGACAGTAGATCGAAACAAGGATTATGACAGATGCGAAAGACTTTAACCCGAAAGCCAGGCAACATCGAATCCAGAGGATTTCAAAAATAAACGCGAAATTTAACCATAAATTCACAATCTTTGCTGAGATTTTCTTATTTTGAAAGAAAATAGGCAACCAATTGGCTGCCTATTGTGAAGTATCTCTGAAATTTAGTGACGTCCCATCACACCGCGAATGGTATTCAGCACATCGGCAGGCAAGACCACAGTCTTGGCATTTGGAGACTTGGCCATATCCTGCATGGCTTTGACATATTGTTCACCCAACAGATAAGCCACAGGAATTTCCTTATCGCCAATTGCCTGACTCACCATATCAATCGCACGCTGTGAAGATTCTGCCAGTACGACTTGCGCTTCTGCATCACGACGTGACGCTTCCAGACGACCATCAGCTTCCAGAATGGCGGCCTGTTTTTCACCATCCGCTTTAGTGACGGTTGCACGACGTTGACGCTCTGCCGCTGCCTGTTCTTCCATCGCCGTCTGCATGGTTACAGAAGGTTTGATATCCTGGATTTCAACCGTCTTTAAGGTGATTCCCCAGTCTGAAATATCATCAGAAATGCTGGACTTTAAACGTGCCTTAATATGATCGCGTGAAGATAAGGCGTCATCCAGATCCATTTCACCCACGATTGAACGTAGCGAAGTTTGTACCAGGTTCTGAATTGCCCAGGAGTAATTCTCAATCCCGTATACCGCTTTTTCAGGAGTTGTCAGGTTGATATAAGCCACCGCATTCATCAGCAAGACAGCGTTATCACGGGTAATTACTTCCTGCGAAGGAATATCCAGAACGATATCTTTGGTGGTGACTTTATAAGCCACTTCATCTACGTAAGGAATGACAAAATTCAGGCCAGGATTAAGCGTGGTGTGATATTTACCCAGACGTTGCACAATCCATTTATAGCCTTGTGGAACAATCCGTACACCTTTAAAAATGGTAATCGCAACAAAGGCCAAGAACGCAATAACAATGATAGTGCCAGCAGACATAATTTATTCACCTTTTTCGTTTTGATATTGAGTGCTGTGGGGCTGTACAACCAGGTCATTTCCCAGAATATCGACAACACGGACACGATCCCCAACCTGAACTTTATCCAGAGCACGGCAATCCCATTCATCCGAGCCTAAAACAGGCAGCGGAAAACGAACCCGAATCTGATCCTGTTCAAGATCGGTCTGAATCACCATGCCAATTTGGCCAATAGTGGCCTCACGCGACAAGCCGGCTTTGGTCTTGTCGATAGAAAGCGGCTTGATAAACTTGAACCAGAGCAAGGTACAAAGAACAGACAGGATGATCCAGGTCAGGATCTGGGTGGTCAGTCCCATCATCGGGAACATCCAGTACAGAATGCCGACCATAATGGCACCAATCCCGAACCAGAGAGCAGCAAAAGCGGGCAGGAGTAATTCTGACAGAATAAGAAGTATTCCCAATACAAACCAGTGCCAAGGTTCAAGAACTAATTCCATATCGTGACCTATATTGCTAAGTATTTAATTAATCATCATCTTTATATGATTTACTTCCAATGTAGCAGATGCTGCAGCAGATGAATATAAAAAATTTCTGATTAAAATTTTGCCGGTCGTGCAGGCTTGAATGCAGCCGGAGACTGCCTAAAATCACTGATGGCTTTTTCAATTGAACGGATTTTCAGTTGCGCGGCTTTTTCACCTTCAAGAATGGTCTCATTGCTGGCTTTTAAATCCAGCGTACCAATATGACCTACTTTAGGCTGGATCACGATATTAGCTTGCCTGAGTTCTTCATTGATACTTTGCTGACCCATAATATTAATAGTCTGGTCCAGTACGCCCCACATGTTGAGTGCTTTATTGCTGTCCGGACGTGCAGATATATCTACGGCAATAACAATATCAGCTCCCATATCTTTGGCCGTTTTTACTGGAATTGGACTAACCAGACCGCCATCGACATATTTTGTACCGCCAATTACAGCGGGCACAAAGACATTCGGAATACTGCAAGAGGCACGCACGGCTTGTCCGGCATTGCCTTTGATAAAGTCAGCTTTACGGCCATTGTCTAGGCGGGTTGCCACTGCCGCGAAGCGAATCGGGAACTGTTCAATCGGTTTATTCGCCACATTTTTATTGACGAAATCCTGCAGTTTCTGTCCGGCAATAATCCCTTGGCGGTTCAGGGTTAAATCACGAATATCGGATTCTTTAAAGTTCAAGGCGATTTGCTGCAACTGATAAGGAGATTTGCCGCTGGCATATAGACTGCCCACGAAGCTTCCGGCACTAGTTCCAGTAACAATCTTCGGTTTGATGCCGTGCGATTCGAGGACTTTGAGTACCCCGATATGGGCAAAGCCTTTGGCACCGCCACCACCGAGCGCAATAGCCACCACAGGTTCACGAGCCTGAAGAGGAGTAGAGGTTGTTGGGGTTTTAGTAGCTTTATCACATGCTGCAAGGCTTAAACCCAAGCAGCCAATCAGAGCATAACGGGTTAATTTCATTATAAAAAACTGGCGATTAAATCAACAAAATTCAGGCTATCACATCAAAAAAAGCCAGTTTTGCCTAGTCTTTTTTCAAAAGCTTTTGTAACGGTTTGGCGACCCAATCTGGATTTTTGGCCGAAAATTTACCTTCATAATGTTTATAGATCTGTTCCAGATCATATTCATAATCACCTGTCAGGTGATATACACCGAGGATATGAACGGTCTTGATGTCATAGTCAAAGGAAAACATCACAATCGGCAAATGGGCTGCCTTGGCAATATGATAAAAACCACTGCGGATTTTTTCTGGCGCCTTGCGAGAACCTTCCGGTGCCATACCTACCCAGATCCGATCAGTCTTATTAATGACATCAACAATCTGTCGGGTATGTCCTTGAGGGGTATCACGTACAACCGGAACCACACCAATCCATTCCAGGATCGGTTTAAGTGGTGTGCGGAATAAACTGTCCTTGCCAAAAATCGTGATCTGAATGCCGAGACCGAGCAAAGCATTGAAGCCCAGCCAGGCATCGATATTCGAGGTATGCGGGGAAATAATCGCTACTGCTTTAGGCAGGTTAGGGAATTCACCTTCCATTTTCCAGCCTTGAGCAAGAAAAAGCTTTTTATAAAATGTCCGGCTGAATTTACTGCCACGCCCAGGGACTAAAGCAGGCAGGTCAGGAAAGGAAGTATTTGCCATCTTATAAGACTCTTGAATTACGATAATATTCTTTGTTTTTTATTAGGGTCTGTTGACACTTACTGTTCATAATTAACCCTATAAAGGTAGCCATAAAAATATACAGGCTAAAGCAACAGAACTTTGATAATTTCTTTTCAGCTTGTCATATCGAGTAGCTAT
>NZ_VPEG01000001.1:0-6602 GCF_013417275.1 Acinetobacter sp. YH16038
GAGAATTGAGACATCAATATGGCAATAAACTGATCCCACCGGGAAGCCGCTCTAAATTTCTGTCCAACATGGTGTACTTTAGCAAGTTGTTCAAAATCCTGTCGCACAACAGGTTTAATTAGCTCATAAAATACGGTATTCTGATGTGACAAAACCTGAATCCTGGTCGTTAAAGTGTTTGTTTGCACTCATATTTTAACTGTTAGGACTCAGGTTTTTTTATTTAAAGCAAACTATGGGACAGCAGTGGCGTTAAGCCTCTTTTTTTATTGGATTGCTTTTGTGGAGTAGAAATATTCAAAAAATAATATTAATAAATTAATTATTTTAACTCTACCAGTAAGTGTTTTCTTATTGATACCGTAAAATAGTTTAATAATATAGAAATTCCACTCTATTATATGCGGAATGATGCAGAGACTATTTCGGATGGATAATATCAGTTTTAAAGGTTTTCAGGATGCGGGACAGGCAGTTTTAAAATATCTGCATCAGCATTTTGGCTTTAATTTATGGATGATCACCCGGGTAGAAGACAATGACTGGATTGTGCTGCAAAGCGAAGATCATGGCTATGCTGTCCAGCCAGGTCAGGTATTTGAATGGGCCAATTCTTTCTGCTGTCATATGGTCACAGGCAAAGGACCAAGAATCGCGCCTCGCTCTGAAGAAATTCCTTTATATGCGACTGCGCCAATTAACCAGCATTTCTGCATCAAATCTTATATTGGTCAACCACTCTTTAAAGAAGATGGCAGTCTATTTGGAACATTATGTGCAGTTGATCCTGAAGCCAAGTCAGATGCCATCATTCAGGATCTGGCGATGGTCGAGTTATTTAGCAAGCTTTTGAGCTCCATCTTACAAGCTGAATTGCGTCAGAACGAGCAAATCCGTCAGCAAGAACTGCTACAGCAACAAGCCAGTAAAGATGAATTGACTGGGTTATATAACCGTCGTGCCTGGGAGAAACTGCTACAGGCAGAAGAAGAACGTTGCAAACAGTACGGTCATCCTGCTGCGATCTTATTTATAGACTTGAATGACCTGAAAAAGGTGAATGATAGTCTGGGACACAAGGAAGGCGATCAATTAATTCAACATACTGCACAAGTCCTTCAGGAAAATGTACGTAGCAATGATATTGTGGCGCGTATTGGTGGTGATGAATTCGTAATCCTGAGCATAGAAAATGATAAAGCGGGAGCTGAGCGTTTGCTCGATCGCTTAATTGAAGCCTTTGCAGAAGCAAAAATTGAAGCTGCATTTGGTATGGCGATGCGTCATCCAACGACTGGCTTAGTTGAAGCACAGTGGCAAGCAGACAAAAATATGTTTGAGTACAAGCGCTGGAAAAAGTCTGTTTAAATATCTTTGATTTTTAATATTTTTAAGGGGGTGCCTGAGAATATTCAGCCATGAGCTGCCAAGTTTTTCCCACAATAAATAGAAGTAATTAATTTCCTTTTATTCTTATTTTTTTAGGTTTTATTCAAAGTTTAATTGTCTAGAAGCAACCTAAATTCTTCTTTAAGCCCAACCATTTAAAAGATAAATTTTCGACTTTTTAACCAATTGGTTACAAATTCTATAAGTATTGTTGCAAAGAAAATATGCGTTATCTAGGTTGATTTCTAAGAGTTAGTTATGAGCTCTAATAAGACCTAGCTGTAGAAGTAACACCTTATTCTTTAATAATCATTGTTGTATGAAATATACATTAAAATTACAGAGTTAATCCCTGATTTATTAAAAGATAAAGCACGATCAGAGTGCAAGAAATACTGTCCAGAAAAAATATCATCGACAGTTATTGGGTTTGTATTGTGTGATTTTAATACGCCCATCTTTCATTCTCATTGAATAAAAATGCAAAGAAATTCTAGGGAATAAAATTTTATGAAAAAGCAGATATCATTCTTTGGGCTGGTTTTGGTTTCAGGCTTGCTTACAGCATGTGGTGGCAGTGGAGGTAGTTCAGATAACCCTACAGTGACTACACCACCAAATGTTCCAGAGGAGAGTATTTCTCCTGAACTTTCAGAAGAATTTATTCCTTTTGAGGGTCGCGATATCATCGATAAAATCCGCGATAAAATTAACAATAGCACCAGTAATGATACGGACTATAACGTTGCGTTAGGTCATATGATTGGTGAGGTGTTTGCGGATTATCCTTATGGACGCACGGGCCGTATTATCAAGATTTATAATCTGGGTGTGAATAGCATCAAGTATCCAAATCTGATCTGTTCGGAGGTGAATACCAATGGTGCGGTGAAAACCTTTAAATTAAAAACAGATAAAAATAACTGTATTGTTCTGGATAAAACCTATCGCAAAGATTCAACCATTACCCAGACAGTCAATGGTGATACTACGACCTTGACCTTTAGCAATGTACGTTATGGTTCCAATGTTGATTTTAATCTAAAAGATGACTATCTGATTTCAGGTACGATTGTTCATACCAAAAGCAAAAACAATCTAGGTGCATTGGAAAGCTATAAAATTGACCGTCTGGAATTTCAGCGAGTAGCAGAAGACAAGAATGCAGGCAAATCTGGCGCTGAGTATGATGAGCTGAGCAAGGAATATCTGCTGGTGCGTAATTACAACTATAGCCTTGTAGATGACTATGGTAGTGGCAGTAATGGTATTCGTACCTTAACCAGCAGCGGCAGCATTATTGGTCAACCCAATCTGGCGGATTACCGTTATGGTTTTGATTTTAATACGACTACACCGTTCAAGATGGACGAAACGGTGTTGAATAATTATAAGCATCTGCCGAAAGAGGGTGTGCTTGAAATTACTGACAGTTATGATCAGGTGATTGAGGTCAAACAGAATCAGCCTGAATCCTTAAAAGCAACTGTCTATTTCAATGGCAGTGAGCTGGATGATCTGTTGTGGTCTACGATTATTGGCAATAAAAAATAAGAACTAACCTTATAAAAAAAGCTCCATCAAGGAGCTTTTTTATTTGGGGAAGAATTTACAGAGAATTCAACTGCTGCGAACCAATCCAGTGTTTAGAGAACTGATAGGCTGCGCGACCTGAGCGTTGACCACGCGCCTGACACCAGCGTAATGCTTCAGCACGGGCTTCAGCTGTCAGTTGCATATCTGCCTTTTTCAGATAATGCTCGACAATTTCCAGATACAGGTTTTGATCCATTGGGTAGAACGACAGCCATAAACCAAAACGATCCGACAAGGAAATTTTCTCTTCAATGGCTTCCTGTGGATGTAATTCCGTATATTGCGGTACATCCACTTTGGTTACCGGGGTATTTTCATGCATGAACTCCGGCAATAGATGACGACGGTTACTGGTCGCATAGATCACAAAATTACTTGAACCGGACTGTAATGAACCATCTAGCACACTTTTCAGACTGCGATAGTTTTCATCTTCCGCATTGAAGGCCAAGTCATCACAATAGACAATAAACTTTTCCGGACGACCGGCGATCAGTTGCTGAATTTGTGGAAGATCTGACAAATCATCGCGTTCAATTTCGATCAGACGTAGACCCTGATCTGCATATTCAGTTAACAAGGCACGCACAATCGAAGATTTGCCTGTACCGCGAGAGCCAGTCAGTAAGACATCATTGGCAGGTAATCCTTTTAGAAACTGCAAAGTATTCTGAATGACTTTTTCTTTTTGTCGCTCAATACCTTTTAAATCTGCCAGTTCAATCTGTTTGAGCTGGTGAATGGGTTTGAGTTCTCCTGCCTGCCATTTATAGGCATAAGCAGAAAAATCAGGACTTTGTTTTAATTCAGGCAGACTTTGCTGGAGCTGGAGAAGGACAGTAGAAAGAGCATTTAAGATATTGTCAGGTAAATCAATTTTCGCCATGATTTGAGCAGTACTTTTACAATTATGGCTAGAATACTATCACTGTAAAATTCACAGTCAAAGTCTGGAAAGTGTGATAATTTGCTTAAAGTGGTGAATTTTCGTTATTGTAGTACAAAGAAAATAGATGCCTGTTTTTTGTTCATGGCTGCAGGATGTCTGAAAATTACAATATAGGGAAGAGGGCAGATGCTGTTTAAAGATTTTACTCAGGATATCAATCCACATCAGGCCTATCGTATTAAAAAGCTGAAGCAGCAATTGCAACAGACTGAAACTTACGAAGAATGGAAATATATTGCCTTAAAGATCGATGAAGAATCTGGGGCACAAGAATGGAAACTGGATAATAGTTCACCGTATTTTGATGCTGAAGTGATTGCGCATCGACTGGGGAAATTAAGACGTTACCGTCAGCAGAAACGTACTCGTGACCTGATGTATATCCTGCGTGAAGGGCTAAGTTACGATATTGCCAATATCGCCCATCCTTTATTGTTTACCGTCACTTATGTCGGCACTAAAAAAATTATTGAGGATTATGTAGAAGAAGTCAGTCTGGGCCTGGCTTATATTGCTTCTGCACAATGTACCTGTCTGACTCTTGAAGAGAAAATTGAATATTTTGAGCACTGCCAACGTGCTTATGGTCAGCCAGCCTTAATGTTCTCGGGCGGTGCCACACTCGGTTTATTTCATACCGGTGTATGTAAGGCGCTAATGGAACAGGATCTGTTACCTCGAGTGATGTCGGGTTCCAGTGCTGGTGCAATTATGACCGCAATGTTGGGCGTTTCCAAACCTGCGCAGTATGTAGATATTTTAAAAGGCCATAACTTTTTCCATGAAGCTTTTCATTTCCGTACCATGAGTGAATTACTGAAAGGCAATGGCGGTCTAGCGGATGTTAAATACCTGAAAAAATTCCTGATTGAAAACTTGGGCGATATGACTTTTGAAGAAGCATTAAAAACTTCCGGTCTACATATCAATATTGCAGTCGCACCTTATGATGCTGCGCAGGATGCCCGGATCATGAATGCTTATACCTCTCCAGATGTACTGGTCTGGAGTGCGGTACTGGCATCTTGTGCCGTGCCGATTCTGTTCCCACCGGTACGTCTCACCAGTAAACGCCATGATGGTCAATATACGCCTTATATGGGCGCAACACGCTGGGTAGATGGTAGTGTCCGTAGTGATTTTCCGCAGGAGAAAATGGCGCGGCTGTACAATATTAATTACACCATCGCCAGTCAGGCCAATCCGCACATTGTGCCTTTTATGCAGGATGATATTTCACGCTTCCGTAAAGGGACTTTAAGCTGGCCGAAACGCATTGTACGCCGTCAGAGTGTGGTCTTTACCAAAGGGATTATGGATTTTGCCCGTGAGCATGCGGGCAGTTTGCCGCCAGTCCGCCGTTTGCTGGATCATGGTTATGGCGTGGTGGATCAACGTTATTATGGTGATGTCAATATCGTCGGTAAATATAGCCTGCGTCATTATAGCTATATGCTGCAAAATCCTCGTCCACATTTATTCAAGGTATTGCAGCGTGAAGGTGAGCGGGCGACCTGGCCAAAAATCTCCCTAATCGAAACTCAGGAGCGGGTGGGTAAAACTATTCAGCATTGTCTGGAACTGCTAAATTACCAGCATGCACCAGATGCCAAGCAAGAATATATTGTTACTTAACCCCGCCAAACTGCATCAGCTTGATTTCCAGCTTAAGACCAAAGCCCGAAGTCTGGGTTTTGGTCGCCGTCTTTATTATCTAGAAGTTAATCCGGAGACCGCGTCAGCACTTTGGTTAAAAACCCAGAATCTTGATTCAACGGCTATTTCTCGGTATGCCCAAACTGGCTTAAGTCATGAGCTGGACTTTTATGAAGCTTATGGTGAGCAAGAAGGGCGGACTTTCATGCTTCCGCATCAAATTATTCGAAAGCCATTTCAGATTAGGAATGAATTTTTCAATCAGGCTTTGATCTTACCTAATGCGCCAGCACATTTTGATATATGTCCTAAGCTGTTCTCGATTCAAGAAATTCGTCAGCATATGCTACGAGCATTAGAACCGTTGATAAGCTTACAAGAACTCGGGTATCTGCATGCTGATCTCAAACGAGAGCATTTTGTTATTTATCAGAAATGGGTCTGTTTGATCGATTTTGAGCAAGTTCAGCCAATCAATTCTTTAAACCAAGCAATGAACGCTACACCACGTTATATGGCGCCCGAATTGTTCCAAGGGCAAGCCAAGTCGCTACAGAGCGAAGTTTATGCGCTGGGTATCATTTTTTATGAGTGGCTTACAGGGCAACGTTTAGAAGCGACAGATTATCAAGATTGGGCATTATTGCATTGTCAGCATTTTAAACCTGAGCTTCCTGCACAATATCAAGCTTTGCAAAGCCTGTTACAAAATATGCTTCGAAAGCACTCACAGGATAGATTGTCTGATTTCAAAGCCGTAAAACAGGCCTTACTTACTGAAATTGCATGAGAAAAATACAATAAATTGTATATTGTTTTTTATTTAATCAAATGAGTGGTTTTTTCTTAAAAAGAGCTTGTCAGGCGAAATTGATCCCTATAGTATACACAGCCATCGGGGACGTGGCGAAATTGGTAGACGCACTGGATTTAGGTTCCAGCGCCGCGAGGTGTGAGAGTTCGAGTCTCTCCGTCCCCACCAATTTACTCAAGAGATTGAGTAAAATGGCCG